>CAUPCW010000187.1:0-2628 GCA_963509895.1 uncultured Flavobacterium sp. | reverse complement strand
GCAATTTTCTAAGCGCATTTTGCTCTTGTCTGGCGGCTAACTTTTGTTCAAGAGGCTGAGGAAGCTGTTTCATAGTCAACAAAAATAAGGACTTTTTTAAAAACACAATTCGCTTTGGTCATTTAATAAAAACAAGTAATTAGAAAAAATTACTGAAATATTCTTAACTTTTTAATAATAAAAATTTACTATCAATTTTTTTAATGTTAAAAAAAACTTAAAAAACACTAAACAACACGAAATCAATCATTTTGTTTTTTACTTTCGGAGCATGATGAAACGCTTGGCATCGGTATTTTTAATTGCCTCCTTATTTTACAATGTAATAGGGTACTATCTTCTATTGCACCAAAAAGAAGAACACCAATGGGTCTCTAGTATGCAAGAAAAAGCAACTTCTGAATACCAAGTTCTTGAAGTAAACGCTTCCATTTATTCTTTTGTACAAGACACAGACTTTGAATACGTAAACCAAAACATAGAAATCAACAATACATATTATCATGTTTTTAAAAAACGTATAAAAAACAACATCCTGTACTTGTATTATTTACCAAACACGCATCAGGACAAAATTAGCTCTGAACTCACAAATCTTGTAAATCAACAATTATTTGATGATTCTCCATCAAAAGAATCGCCTGCAAAAAAACTATTAAAAACGGTTGTAACTGATTATTTGGTTACAAAACCTTTATCAATTAGTACACCTTCTACGCATCAGATAGCCAAAGTTTCTTTTCAAAAAACACAAATCACGAAACCAGTTTGTGGCTATTTCAATTTACCTTTTTCTCCTCCAGACTTAGTTTAATTCGTTTTATTTTATTCGATTCAAAACAAATTAAGATTACTCGATAGTGGTCATAATCTCACTGGCTACAACTTATTCAGTGCCGTGTTTTGACATCAATAAATAAAAAAGAGCTCTTCAGTTCAAAACATTTCAAATTAAACTAATCCAATCTCTATTTTCAAAAAAGTAGAGCACAGAAAACGAGACTATTATGAAAATTGTTCTTTCAAGAATGATTGCATAAAAGTTATGTTTTGCTGTAAAACAAATCATTATGCCAATACTATTACGCAAATTACATAGCTACATAACCATAATCAGTTTATTGCTGATTTCTAAAGTCGCTGCACAAGGCTGTGTTGCCGTAAGACAAATGGGGGGACAAAATATGAATGCTACCAATTCATATAACCTTGAAGAAGGAGAATTTCAAGTAGGTACGAACTACAGGTATTTTCATTCTTGGCGCCATTTTGTTGGAAAGGAAGAACAACTAGAGAGACAAACTACCGGTGGCGGACACGATGCTAACGGCAAAGAACTTGGAAACGCTGTAAACATTTATTCGCACGCCATAGATTTGAATTTTTCGTATGGACTAGCCAATAGAATCCAATTAAACGCAACAATTCCATACGTACACAACGAACGATCACAAGTTTTGAGACAAACCGCTCCAACAAAAGACACCCTAAGATATAGTGTTTTTGCTGATGGTTTAGCCGATGTGCGTTTAAGTGCTAACTTTTGGGCATTCGACCCTACCAAAGTAACCAAAGGAAATGTTATGATTGGATTAGGGATAAAACTTAACAATGGCAGCCACGACCGCAGAGATGACGCCCCTCAAGCCAACGGAACTACTCAAAACGTAGTGATGGACCAAGCCATTCAACCTGGTGATGGCGGAGTAGGGTATACCATTGAAGTACAAGCATTCCGAAAACTATCCGGAAGACTTTATGGCTTTTTGAACGGCTATTACTTATTCAATCCTCAAGAATCAAATGGCACGTTCAAATCTGCACCAAAAGTAGGACTAGAAGGCTACGAAATTTACGCCTCACCCGATCAATATTTTGGCCGTTTAGGAGTAGTAGCTGCCGTAGATAAGAAAGAAAATCTATCCATTTCATTAGCAGGAAGATTTGAAGGAATACCTGCCTATGATGCCTTTGGAGGTCAAGTAGCTTATAGAAGACCTGGTTATGTTATTGCAATTGAATACGGAATTTCCTATCGCCTAGGAAAGCACGGCTTTAGTTTATTTATACCTTATAACATAGTTAAAAACCGCATTCAAAGCGCCGCAGACATCGCTAGTCAAAACTTACAAAATTCGGTAATCACGGACCCAAGTAAATATGTTCACGTTCAAGGAGATGCAGCATTTGCAGATTACTCCATTAACATTGGCTATTCGTATCGTTTTAATTTGAACAAAAAGTTTAGTGTTACACCCACTCCCCACTCGTAAAAATAGTACTAACCCTTTTGATTATTTAAATGAAAAAAATCATTTTAAGTTGTCTATTAATGACATTCTTACACATAAAAGCTCAAACCGAAATTGACGGGATAATGATGAGTAAAAACAACTTTTGCACAGGAGCAATATACCAATACAGTAGTTGGGATAACTACTGGGAAGGTAATTTCAAAAGAACCAATTTAAATCTTGGAACCGTGAGTACAAAATCACTGGCTGTTATGGGGAATTACGGTATTTCAGATAAATTGAATCTATTGTTCAGCTTGCCCTATGTAAAAACCAATGCTTCTGAAGGCACTATGAAAGGTCAAAAAGGAATACAAGACCTTTCCTTAACTTT
>CAUPCW010000186.1:0-2660 GCA_963509895.1 uncultured Flavobacterium sp. | reverse complement strand
ATCCAAATACGACTAACAAACAAGCCCTTAATTGGGCTTTTTTTATGGACAAAAGTTGGCTATATTCGCACCTACACTTTACACTTTATAATCCATGATTACGATTCACGAAGCCAAAAGCAAAAAAGAAATCACCGAGTTCATAAAATTCCCCTTTTCTCTCTATAAAGACAACAATTATTGGGTACCGCCATTGATTGCAGATGAATTAGAAACTTTTGACAAGACCAAAAATCCCGCTTTCGAAAATGCCGAAGCTTATTTTTTTGTAGCCAAAAGAAACGAAGAAATTGTTGGAAGAATCGCCACCATCATCAATTGGGATGAAGTCAATAATCAACAGAAAAAAAAGGTTCGTTTTGGTTGGTTTGATGTTATTGACGACATAACCGTAACCCAAGCGCTACTTGAAAAAGTGTATGAACTGGGGCGCAAAAACAACTTAGACTATGTAGAAGGTCCGATGGGTTTTTCGAATCTTGACAAAGTGGGCGTGCTAACCGAAGGTTTTGAAGAAATTGGCACGATGATTACTTGGTACAATCATCCTTATTATGCGAAACACTTTGAGCAATTGGGTTATGTTACCGAAAAAGAATATGTAGAAAACAAATTTCCTTTTGAAAATGTAAAACTCGAAACGTTCGACAAAGCACAGGAATTGATTAAAAAGCGATACCAATTAAAAGCCATCAATTTTACCAAAACCAAAGATGTACTTCCGTATGTGGACAAAATGTTTGATTTATTCAATGAATCGTATGCCAAACTTTCCTCGTTTGTAGCCATTACGGATATTCAGAAGGAATATTTCAAAAACAAATACATCAACTTTATCAATCCAGAATACATTAAATATGTAGAAGACAAAGACGGAAATCTAGTCGCTTTTGCCATCGTGATGCCGAGTTTTTCAAAGGCGCTACAAAAAGCAAAAGGCAAATTATTTCCTTTTGGATTTCTTCATTTATTACAAGCAAGAAAAAACAGCAAAGACGTTCTCTTTTACTTAATTGGCGTTCATCCCGACTACCAAAACAAAGGGGTTCACGCTATTATTTTTAAAGAATACCATACCACTTTTACCGAAAAAGGCATTCAAAACTGCATCCGCACTCCCGAATTGGCAGACAATCTAGCCATTCAATTACTTTGGAAAAACTTCAACCCCACCATTCACTGCCGAAGAAAAACGTTTAGAAAAGAACTTCTTTAAGAAAAGAGTTGTCAGTTTTCAGTCCTCAGTGGTCAGTTTTAAACCTCAGTAAAACAAAAAAAATCCATTCGCGGTAAACGAATGGATTTTCTATATAAGTGAAAACCTAAAAAATTAAGCTTCCATATCTACTGTAGTGCGTGCTGCAATTTCTTTATACGTACCGTTAACTAGTTTCTCACGAATGGCTTCGAAAGCCGCCAAAGTTTCTGCAATATCTTCTAAAGTATGAGAAGCCGTTGGAATCATACGCAACAAAATAATACCTTTCGGGATTACTGGATAGACAACAATCGACAAGAAAATACCGTAGTTTTCTCTTAAATCGTTCACCATCACCATCGCTTCTGGAATACTTCCTTCTAAGTAAACAGGAGTAATACAAGTGTTGGTATCGCCAATATTAAAACCTCTTTCTTTCAATCCGCTTTGCAACGCATTTACATTTACCCACAATTTATCTTTAATCTCAGAGGATTCACGCAACAATTGCAAACGTTTCAAAGAACCAATCGTTTGGATCATCGGTAACGCTTTAGCAAACATTTGAGAACGTAAATTGTACTTCAAATAATCGATTATATCCTTATCGGCAGCCAAGAAAGCACCAATATTTGCCATAGATTTAGCAAACGTAGAAAAATAAACATCAATTCCGTCTTGACAACCTTGCTCCTCACCTGCTCCTGCACCTGTTTTTCCAAGCGTTCCAAAACCGTGTGCATCATCAACTAATAAACGGAAATTGTATTTCTCCTTCAAGGCTACAATTTCTTTCAATTTTCCTTGTTGTCCACGCATTCCAAAAACACCTTCGGTAATAAACAAAATTCCACCACCTGTTTCTGTAGCCATTTTTGTAGCACGCTGCAGGTTTTTCTCCATACTCTCTAAATCATTGTGCTTGTAGGTAAAACGTTTTCCGCTATGCAAACGCACCCCGTCAATAATACACGCATGTGCATCTACATCATATACAATAATATCATTTCGAGTCACAAGAGCATCAATGGCTGACATGATTCCTTGGTAACCAAAATTCAATAAATAAGCCGATTCTTTCATGACAAAAGCAGCCAATTCTTGCTCCAATTGCTCGTGATATTTCGTGTGTCCACTCATCATACGCGCACCCATTGGATAAGCTGCACCAAACTGAATCGCCGCATCCGTATCTGCCTGACGCACTTCTGGATGATTGGCCAAACCTAAATAGTCGTTCAAACTCCAGTTCAATATATTTTTTCCTTGAAATTGCATTCTTGGTCCCAATTCTCCTTCTAGTTTAGGAAAAACAAAATAACCTTCTGCCTGAGAAGCCCATTTTCCTAAAGGACCTTTATTGTTTTGGATTCTTTCGAATAAATCTTTTACCATAATATAATGACTTAATACTACATTTTTATTAAGGCGCAAAATTAAATATTTAAAATTTATAATTACT
>CAUPCW010000185.1:0-2868 GCA_963509895.1 uncultured Flavobacterium sp. | reverse complement strand
TATTGTTTTGGATTCTTTCGAATAAATCTTTTACCATAATATAATGACTTAATACTACATTTTTATTAAGGCGCAAAATTAAATATTTAAAATTTATAATTACTCCCAAAATCCTTTTATTTTACTTAAAAAAATAGCCTTCTCAAGACGATTATTTTTAGTAGCAAAATCCTGCTCTTCATTACAAGCTATTATAGCTCAACCAAATTTTACTAAAGCACTAGCAGGAGCTTCTTTTAGTCGCTCTGCTAGCACAAGTAAAATATTCGGTTGAGCCACAAGAGGCTTTTCATTTCGATCAGGGCTAGGCAAAGTGCTAACCATAAAGTTTGTATCTTTGAACACCAAAGCTTCAAAAATGTCAAACAACACCAAAGAGTTAAAACTAGCCGTCCTTATTGACGCCGATAACGTACCCTATAGCAACATCAAAGGTATGATGGAAGAAATCACCAAATACGGCACACCAACCACCAAACGCATCTATGCCGATTGGACAAAACCCAATTCTAATGGATGGAAATCTGTTTTATTAGAACACGCCATAACACCTATTCAACAATACAGTTATACTACGGGAAAAAATTCCTCCGACTCCGCTTTGATTATTGATGCAATGGATTTGTTGTACTCAGACAAAGTAGATGGATTTTGTATCGTTTCAAGCGACAGCGATTTTACCCGACTCGCCATTCGGTTGCGAGAATCAGGGATGAAAGTCATTGGCATTGGCGAAAAGAAAACCCCAAACGCCTTTATTGTAGCCTGTGATCGTTTTGTATTCATAGAAGTTTTAGAAGGTGCCACCAAAAAGAAAAAACCAAAAGCCACCACCACTACTACTCAAAGCGATGCCAAAAAAGTAGTAGAAAAAGAAACGGCTATCAAAATAGACAATCCCACTATTGATCTTATTGAAGATGCTATTGATGCCATAAGCGACGATGATGGCTGGGCATTTTTAGGCGATGTGGGAAATCTAATCGTCAAAAACAAACCCGAATTTGACCCTAGAAGTTATGGCTTTAGCAAACTCACCCCTATGCTCAAATCCCTAACCGACATTCTCGAAATAGACGAAAGAGAGTCGGATAAAAAAGGCATTAAGCACGTTTATGTAAGACTTCGTTATTAAAAGCAAAAACTGCATTTCAATAGAGATGCAGTTTTTTCACTTAAAACAAATAATTCAAAAGTTAGCTTTTCAAGCTACTTAAATAATTTTCAGGAAGAAATTCAACTTTACCCGTTTTAAGATTATACACAGCGCCAACAACCATAGTACTATTGTCCTTAGTAGACTTGGTCAAAACGGGTTCTAAATTTTTCAATTGCTCTACTTGCATAGCAACGTTAATCTTTACCGCATTTTCAATCTCGTCACCGTGCTGATGTTTGGCCAATTTTGCCGCTGGTTTTATAGCATTGATTAAGGTTACTATATGTCCTGGAACTTCGGGCAACTTGCAAGCCGCTGCTACTGCACCGCATTGGGTGTGTCCCAAAACGACAATTAATTTCGCTCCCAAAACAGCATTAGCAAACTCAATACTACCAAATGAAGCATAAGACGAAACTTGACCAGCTGTTCGAACAATAAACAAATCTCCCAATCCTTGGTCAAAAATAATTTCGCTAGGCACCCTAGAATCGGAACAGCCCACAATAACCGCAAAAGGTTTTTGTCCTGAAGCTAATTCTTTAATTCTGTTCACATCTTGATGCGGTTTTATACTCTTTCCTGCTATAAATCTGCTATTTCCCTCCTTCAAGGCAATCAATGCACTTTCGGGCGTAACTTGTGCACGAATAGAAGAAAAAGAAAGCATAAAAAATAATCCTAAATAAATACTAAATTGTTTCATCACATTTGGTTTTTAAAATTTGATGTAAAACTAGAAGATATAAAAACATAAACATAGTTAATGTTTTTGATTGTAATCATAAAAATATTTAATGAATAGAATTTCAGCAAAGAAGAATTTCATTAATTACATCTAGAAAATAATATCTTTGAAACTAAAAATAAAGAGATGAAAATAGTATTCGCCACCAATAACGAAAACAAGATAAAAGAAATCCAAAGTATGCTTCCCGATAACATCACAATAGTGAGTCTTGAAAGCATTGGTTGCTTAGAGGAAATTCCAGAAACTGCTCCTACTATCGAAGGAAATGCTATTATGAAAGCGAATTACATAAACGAAAAATATGGTTATGATTGCTTTGCTGACGATACTGGACTTGAAATAGAAGCTTTAAACAACGAACCAGGAGTATATTCTGCCCGCTATGCTGGGGAACAACGTTCAGCAGAAGACAATATGAATAAGATACTGCATCTTTTAGACAACGAAAGCAACAGAAACGCACAATTCAAAACCGTGATTTGTTTGAATCTTAAAGGTGAACAATACTTATTCACTGGCATAGCCAAAGGAAGCATTATTTCAGAAAAAAAAGGCAAAGGTGGTTTTGGTTATGATCCGATTTTTCAACCAGAAAATTACAACGAGACATTTGCAGAACTTTCATTGGAAACTAAAAACAAAATCAGTCACCGTGGCATTGCAACACAATCGTTACTTGCATTTCTGAACACAACTCATTAGCAATCAAAAACGTATCATTTTTTATAACAATTTCTACCATTTCTCGCCATAATTTCACTGCAAAAAGACATTTAAAAAATCAATATTCAAATCTAAAAAAGCTAACTTTCTGAATATCAAATCACAATAAATCATTAAAACTTAAAATAGCATTAGTTAATCTGAGAAATTAACAGTAATTTTGCACCCTATTTTAAAAATACATAATGAACAAATTTGAACAATTAGGATTGAGTGAATCGTTACTGAAGGCGAT
>CAUPCW010000184.1:0-3302 GCA_963509895.1 uncultured Flavobacterium sp. | reverse complement strand
AAGCAAAAACAGAGAAAAAGCAGGTTTTTCGGTTCCAGCACATGGTTTGTACTTAACCGAAATCACTTATGAATACCTAAAATAGCCCCGATAGTAGTGGAAATCCTTTTTTGTTTTTCCTTTAAAAACAAAAAAGATTACAACGAATAGCGGGAAATAGCTCCTAAACATGAAAGCAAAAGCATTCGATACTCGATTATTCAAAAGAATTTTAAAATTTACAAAGCCTTATCAATTACGATTTAATGGGGTCATTGTGTTTGCGATTTCTCTATCTATTTTTGCTGCCTTACGACCATATTTGCTAAAGCAAACGGTCGATGGATACATCAAAACGCATGATCAACAAGGTTTACTTTTCTACGTTTCCTTGATGGGAATTGTATTGCTTCTTGAAGTTTTTTCACAATTCTATTTTGTGTTTTGGGCCAATTGGTTGGGGCAAGATATTGTAAAAGACATCCGAATTAAATTGTTTGCACATTTGCTTAGTTTTAGGATGAAGTACTTTGATTTAGTTCCTGTTGGGCAAGTCGTAACCCGATGCGTATCGGACATTGAAGCCATTGCTCGTATTTTTAGTCAAGGGCTTTTCATGATTATTAGTGATTTGATGAAAATGCTAGTCGTGCTTATTTTTATGTTCTATATGAACTGGAAACTCACTTGGATTGTTATTGTTGCCATGCCTGTTTTGGTGTTTTTTACACGTATTTTTCAAAAGAAAATGCAAGTGGCTTTTGAGGAAGTTCGTACCCAAATTGCGAATATGAATACTTTCGTACAAGAACGCGTAACGGGAATGAAAATCGTTCAGTTGTTCAATCGTGAAGATATCGAGTTTGATAAATTCAAAAATATCAATGACAAACATAGAAAAGCGTGGATAAAAACGATTTTGTATAACTCTATATTCTTCCCTATTGCAGATATTATCTCGTCATTGACTTTGGGATTTATCGTTTTGTATGGAGGAATCAAAATATTGAATGGCGATCATTTTACCACATTTGGAGATTTGTTTTCCTACACTATGTTTATCGGAATGTTATTCAACCCCTTGCGCCAAATCGCGGATAAATTCAACGAAATGCAATTGGGAATGATTGCTGCCAATCGCGTGTTTGATATTTTGGATACCGAAGATCAAATTCAGGACACCGGAACCATGGAGGCGCCTATTTTTGAAGGTACTATTCTATTCAAAGACGTCCGTTTTGGTTATATTCCGGATGAAGAAGTAATTAAAGGAATAGATTTAGAAGTTAATGCTGGACAAACCATTGCTATTGTGGGTTCTACTGGCGCAGGAAAATCGACTATTATCAATCTATTGAATCGTTTTTACGAGATTAACAGCGGTTCTATTGATATAGACCATCACAATATTGAAAATTATACTTTAAGTTCATTGCGTAAACAAATAGCTGTGGTGCTTCAGGATGTGTTTTTGTTTGCCGATACTATTTACAACAACATTACCCTTAATAATCCAGAAATCACGAGAGAAGAAGTACTAGCGGCTGCCAAAAAAATTGGGGTGCATGACTTTATCATGAGTTTGCCTGATGATTACGATTTTGATGTCAAAGAACGCGGGGTTATGCTTTCGTCTGGTCAACGACAATTGATTGCTTTTTTACGAGCTTTTGTTTCTAATCCAAGTATTTTGATTTTGGATGAAGCTACGTCTTCTATTGATACCTATTCTGAAGAATTGATTCAGCGTGCTACCGAAACCATTACACAAGGTAGAACTTCTATAGTGATTGCGCACCGTTTGGCTACGATTGTAAACGCAGATAAAATCGTAGTTATGGACAAAGGTTTGATTGTAGAGCAAGGAACGCATCAGGAATTAATCAATCTAGAAAAAGGGTTTTATAAAAACCTGTACGATTCGCAGTTTTCGATAGCGAATTAATTTTGCATTCATTTAAGTAATTGCAAAAAATCTAGAAAACTAACTAAATTTGTTAGATTTTCACATTCTAACTATGAAACTTTCTCAAAACAGAATAAATCCTTAATTTTGTGACCGAGTGAAAAAAAACACCATGAATTTTTTACACACAAATTCATCCTATTTTAAAAATTAAAAATTAAAAAAAATGAAATACGATATTATAGTTTTAGGAAGTGGTCCTGGAGGTTATGTTACAGCAATTAGAGCTTCACAATTAGGTTTTAAAGTAGCTGTAGTTGAAAAAGAAAACCTTGGTGGCGTTTGCTTGAACTGGGGATGTATCCCAACCAAAGCCTTACTAAAATCAGCACAAGTTTTTGATTACTTAAAACATGCTTCTGACTATGGATTGACTGTAAAAGAATTTGACAAAGATTTTGGTGCTGTTGTTAACCGTAGCCGTAGTGTAGCTGACGGAATGAGTAAAGGAGTTCAGTTCTTAATGAAAAAAAATAAAATTGACGTTATTGACGGATTTGGAAAGCTAAAAGCTGGAAAAAAACTAGACGTTACTGATAAAGATGGAAAAGTAACGGAATATAGTGCTGACCATATTATCATTGCTACAGGTGCTCGTTCTCGTGAATTACCTAACTTACCACAAGATGGTGTAAAAGTAATTGGTTACAGACAGGCCATGACTTTACCAACTCAGCCTAAATCTATGATTATTGTAGGTTCTGGAGCAATTGGAGTAGAGTTTGCACATTTCTACAACTCAATGGGGACAGATGTAACTATTGTAGAATTTATGCCAAATATTGTTCCTGTAGAAGACGAAGACATTTCAAAACAAATGGAACGTTCTATGAAAAAAGCAGGAGTTAAAATCATGACTAACTCTTCTGTAGAAAGAATCGATACTACTGGTGCTGGAGTAAAAGCCTACGTAAAAACGGCTAAAGGTGAAGAAGTTTTAGAAGCAGATATTTTATTATCAGCTGTTGGAATCAAAACCAACATCGAAAACATTGGATTAGAAGAAGTAGGTATTGCTACTGATAGAGATAAAATTTTAGTGAACGCTTATAATGCTACTAACATTCCTGGTTACTATGCTATTGGAGATGTAACTCCAGGTCAAGCTTTAGCGCACGTTGCTTCTGCAGAAGGAATCAACTGTGTTGAAAAAATTGCAGGTCTTCACGTAGAACCAATCGATTACGGAAATGTACCAGGTTGTACTTATGCAACTCCAGAAATTGCTTCTGTTGGTTTGACAGAAAAACAAGCCAAAGAAAAAGGATATGAATTGAAAATTGGTAAATTCCCATTCTCTGCTTCTGGAAAAGCAAAAGCTTCTGGAGCTGCTGATGGTTTTGTAAAAGTAATTTTT
>CAUPCW010000183.1:0-3348 GCA_963509895.1 uncultured Flavobacterium sp. | reverse complement strand
TACTGAAGCACCTTCTATAGCTGGGGCGCCTAAAGTTACATTTCCATTATCGTCTAATAAAAGAACTTTGTCAAAAGAAACTTTTGAACCTTCTTCATTAGCCAAACGGTGAACATAAACCTTTAAGTCTTTGCTTACTTTGAATTGTTGCCCTGCTATCTCTACGATTGCATACATACCAAATTGATTTATTGATTTTTAAGGTTGCAAATATACAACTAAATATTAATCCTGCAATCTAATGATTAAAAAATATTTTTAAGTCTATTACACTCTGATTTATAAGCCATTTACTCCATTTAAACTAATGTTAAAATCATGCAAAAACAAGATTATATTTACAAGAACGCTTAAAATAAAGTACATTTGGTGTAACATTTTTTAAGAGACCTAAACTAATGCGCAAACAAAATTTTAATACACTTTATGAAAAAAACAATAATGGCTTTGAGTAGCGTATTGATGCTTGGAGGCGTTGCCTCGGCTCAAAAAGTAGCATTTGAAGAATACGACTTAGACAATGGCATGCATGTCATTTTACATCATGATCCGTCTGCACCAGTGGCAATTACTTCGGTAATGTATCATGTAGGTTCTAAAGACGAAAAACCAGATCGTACTGGTTTTGCACACTTCTTCGAACACTTATTATTTGAAGGAACCGAAAACATCAAACGTGGCGAATGGTTCAAGATTGTTACCGCTAACGGCGGAGTGAACAACGCCAATACTTCAGATGACAGAACTTACTACTATGAAGTTTTCCCTTCTAATAATTTAGAATTAGCCCTTTGGATGGAATCCGAAAGATTGTTGCATCCTGTCATCAACAAAATTGGTGTAGATACACAAAACGAGGTAGTGAAAGAGGAAAAAAGAACCCGAATGGACAACCAACCTTACGGTAGATTTCAAGCGGTAGTAAAAGAAAACCTATTCAAAAAACATCCTTACCGTTGGGCAACAATTGGCTCAATGGAGCATTTAGACGCTGCCACTTTAGAAGAATTTCAAGCGTTCAACAAAAAATTCTACATCCCAAACAATGCTGTTTTGGTAGTAGCTGGTGATTTCAAAAAAGACCAAGCCAAAAAATGGATTGCACAGTATTTTGGAACAATTCCTAAAGGAGCTCCGATTAAAAGAGAACAATTCATCGAAGAACCTATAACCGAAACCATAAAAGCTAGATTTGAAGACAACAATATTCAAATTCCTGCTATTGTGGCTGCTTATAGAACACCATCTATGAAAACTAGAGATGCTCGCGTGTTAGACCTTATTTCTTCTTATTTGAGCGATGGCAAAAGCTCTAAGTTGTACAAAAAAATTGTGGACGACAAAAAAATCGCACTACAAGTAGGTGCTTTTAGCAACAGCCAAGAAGATTACGGAATGTACATTTTGTATGGTTTGCCAATGGGACAAAGCACTCCTACCGATATCTTAAAAGAAATCGATGAAGAAATTATAAAACTACAAACCGAATTGATTTCTGAGAAAGATTACCAAAAACTACAAAACAAATTCGACAATAATTTTGTAAGCTCCAATGCTTCTATTGAAGGAATCGCTGAAAATCTGGCTAGTTATTATTTACTGTATGGCGATATCAATTTGATCAATACAGAAATAGAAATGATTCACTCTATCACAAGAGAAGAAATTAGAGACGTTGCCAAAAAGTATTTAAATCCTAATCAACGTTTAGTTTTAGATTACGTACCAGCAACAGAAAAGGCAAAATAACAAGACATGAACATTATGAAAAATATAAGCATTCTCTTAACCCTATTCTTAGTAACAGGAATTATGCAAGCACAAAATAGACCACAACCCAAACCAGGAGCTTCTCCTATAGTTCAAATTAAAAAGCCACAAAGCTTTACACTAAAAAATGGACTAAAAGTAATGGTCGTAGAAAATCACAAACTTCCACGCGTTTCTTTTAATTTAACTTTAGATAACCCTCCTTTTGCCGAGGGTAATAAAAAAGGAGTAGATGATTTGACTAGTAGTCTAGTTGGTAATGGAAGTCAAAAAACACCAAAAGATGTATTCAATGAAGAAATTGATTTCTTAGGCGCCAATATCAACTTCTCATCACAAGGAGCTTCTGCAAGTGCACTCTCTAAATATTCTGGACGTGTTCTAGAATTGTTAGCCGAAGGTTCATTGTTTCCGCTTTTCACACAAGAAGAATTCGACAAAGACAAAGCGAAAATGATTGAAGGATTAAAAGCCAACGAGAAAAGCGTAGCCGCAATTTCCAGCCGAGTTGTAGATGTACTCGCTTTTGGCAAAAACCATCCTTCTGGTGAATACGTTTCAGAAGAAACGTTAAAAAACGTAACACTGGCTGATGTTCAGAGCAACTACACTACTCGTTTTGTACCAGAAAACGCTTATTTAGTAATCATTGGAGACATAAAATTCAAAGAAACCAAAGCTGCTGTTGAAAAGTTATTTGGCGCATGGGAGAAAAAAACGATTACCAAAGAAACCTATACTGCTAACCCAAACGTAGGTCAATTACAAATCAACTTGATAGATGTTCCCAACGCGGTGCAATCCGAAATATCATTGGTCAATACATTGAATCTAAAAATGAATGATCCTGATTTTTTTCCAGCAGTGATTGCGAATCAAATTTTGGGTGGTGATTTCAATTCGTATTTGAATATGAATTTGAGAGAAAAACACGCTTGGACTTATGGCGCACGTTCTGAAATTGGTAGCGGGAAATATGTGACCAAATTTGTAGCTAATTCTGCTGTTCGTAATGCCGTTACTGATAGTGCTGTGGTTGAATTCATCAAAGAAATCAAAAAAATCAGAACCGAGAAAGTGGATGCCGAAGTCTTGAAAAACGTAAAAGCAGGCTACATTGGTCGTTTTGTAATGCAAGTTCAAAAACCACAAGCCGTGGCGCGCTACGCTTTAAATATAGAAACAGAACAATTACCTGCCGATTTTTACGAAAAATACATCCAAACCATCAATGCTGTAACACCTGATGATATTCAACGTGTAGCTAATAAATACTTCTTATTAGACAACACCAGAATTGTAATCGTTGGCAAAGCAAGCGAAGTAACACTTGGTTTAGAAAAACTAAAATTGCCATTGTTCTTTTTTGACAAATACGGCAATCCAGTAGAAAAACCAGTAACCAAAAAAGAAATTCCAGCTGAAGTTACCGCCAAGAGCGTTTTAGAAAACTACATCAAAGCTATTGGTGGAAAAGAAGCTTTAAAAAAGGTAAAATCAATCGTTACTGTTGCCTCTGGGTCAGTTCAAGGCACAACTGTTGAGATGACTTCAAAAATAACCTCAGACAAAAAATTG
>CAUPCW010000182.1:0-3402 GCA_963509895.1 uncultured Flavobacterium sp. | reverse complement strand
ATGTTGCTTCAAATTAATTAGTACTTCGACCATAAAAATTCATACTTTTTAAAAGCTGTCATTTTTGACAGCTTTTTTTTGCGTTAAAAAACACCAATAACTTGAATTTTTATTATCAAAAAAGCCAAAACACAAAAAAAACAGTAACACTTAAGCCAATTCGTCTAATTTTATTAATTTTTTTCACCATAAAAAGACAAAAGCACCTATACTATTTTACCTCAAACCTATACTATATTAACAAAAATAACACTATAACGTTTTCGAAAAGACAAAATAACACTCTAATAGGCAAATTCAGTTGTGTTAAACTTCTTTTAGTTACATTATTTTAGTAATCTAAAACCTATCAACAACTTAAAACAAGAATTATGAAAACAATCTCAAAATTAAGTTTAGTGACATTATTCGCATTGGCTTGTAGTACTACCTATGCTATTGATGGTGATTTTTTACTTAACGTAAAAAAAAGAAAAGGAATAGAAATTAGTTTTGCTCTTAATGGTCAACAAAAAGCTAAAGTAACTATTTACGATACTTCTAATAAAGTTTTATTTTCTGAAAATGCTGTTGGTGAGAAAGGCATATCCAAAACCTACAATCTGGATGAATTCCCAGAAGGAAATTATTACTTAATAGTGACAAATGATTTCAAATCGGTAAAACACACAATCAAAGTAAATGGAGGCTCTGCTGTTTTAAGTAAAAAACCCGTATTAGAAGTTTATTTGAAAGATGAAGATGATAAAAAACTACTTGACATAAAATAAAAAAAAGCTACTCAAAATTAAGACTGTCTTCATAGGCAGTCTTTTTTTTTTACACACATCTCAAGATTTTGAATATCTCATAAAAATTCAACGTATTAAAAACACAATACATAAATTAAATTTGTAATTTTTATTATATTCAAAAAATAACCGTTTTATATAATAATTATTGAAACAAAATCATCAATTACATCATTTTATTAAACATTTTAAATATATTTATCAATATATCACAAAATCAGTGTATTCAAAATTACCCAACAACTATTCTATTTTACCCAAAACATCGCTATATCGTTTTCGAATAGTGAAAATAACATAATAATTAGAAAATTCTGTTGTGTTATAAATTTGTTTGTTACTATACTTTAGCAATAGAAATTTAACTAACAACTTAAAAACAAGAATTATGAAAACAATCTCAAAATTAAGTTTGGTACTAGTATTTGCTTTAGCCAGTCTAAACACTTACGCAGTTGATGGCGATTTTTTACTTAATGTAAAAAAAGGAAAAGGAAACGAAATTAGCTTTGCTCTCAATGGACAACAAAAAGTTACAGTTTCTATTTATGATAAAGACAATACTCTACTATTCACAGAATATGCTTCAGGTAAAAAAGGAATATCTAAAACCTATAGTTTAGAGGAATTCCCAGAAGGCAAGTATATCTTGGTGGTAGAAAACAATTTAAAAACCGTAAAACATGAAATCACTATTTCAAAAAACGAAACGGTTTTGAACAGAAAAGCAATAGCGGAGGTTTACAAAAACAGTCCAAAAAAATACCTTGCTGTTGCGAATAACTAAAAATTGGTTTTTTAAAGTGTGTTTAAAAAGAAAGGCTGTCAGTATTGACAGCCTTTCTTGATTTATTTCAATAAATAACAGAATTACATATTTCTTCTGTATTGCCCTCCTACTTCAAACAAAGAAGCTGTAATTTGCCCTAAAGAACACACTTTTGTTGCTTCCATCAAATGATCGAAGATGTTTTCATTCTTAATGGCTGCTTCTTGTAAGGTTTTCAAATGTTGGGCAACCAAATCAGCATTCGCTTTTTGCAAGTTATTCAACATTGTAATTTGGTATTGCTTTTCTTCTTCGGTAGCACGAATAACTTCTGCCGGAATCACCGTTGGAGAGCCTTTAGAACTTAAAAATGTGTTTACCCCAATAATTGGGAACTCACCTGTATGTTTCAATGTTTCGTAATACAAACTTTCTTCTTGAATTTTAGAACGTTGGTACATTGTCTCCATAGCTCCAAGTACGCCACCACGCTCTGTAATTCTATCAAATTCTTGTAAAACGGCAGCTTCTACTAAATCAGTTAATTCTTCGATGATAAAAGCACCTTGAATTGGATTCTCATTTTTAGCCAAACCTAACTCTTTATTAATAATCAACTGAATAGCCATAGCTCTACGCACCGATTCTTCTGTTGGCGTAGTAATCGCTTCGTCATACGCATTGGTATGCAAAGAGTTACAGTTGTCATAAATCGCATACAAAGCCTGTAAAGTCGTACGAATATCATTGAAATCAATTTCTTGAGCATGCAAAGAACGCCCTGAAGTTTGAATATGGTATTTCAACATCTGAGCTCTTTCGTTGGCTCCATATTTATTTTTCAAAGCTTTCGCCCAAATTCTTCTGGCAACACGTCCGATAACTGCATATTCTGGATCTACACCATTCGAGAAAAAGAACGATAAATTTGGTCCAAAATCATTGATGTTCATTCCTCTACTCAAGTAATATTCTACATAAGTAAAACCATTGGCCAAAGTAAAAGCCAACTGCGTAATAGGATTAGCTCCAGCCTCGGCAATATGATAGCCTGAAATAGAAACCGAATAAAAATTTCGGACATTTTTTGCAATGAAATATTCCTGAACGTCGCCCATTAGTCGCAACGCAAACTCCGTAGAGAAAATACAAGTGTTTTGTGCTTGATCTTCTTTTAAAATATCCGCTTGAACGGTTCCGCGAACTTGCGCTAATGTTTTGGCTTTTATTTCATTATAAATTTCCAATGGCAACACTTGATCCCCTGTTACTCCCAAAAGTAGTAATCCTAGACCATTATTACCTTCTGGTAAATCACCTTGATATTTTGGACGCTCTACTCCTTTTTCTTGGTAAATCGCTTTAATTTTAACTTCGACTTCTTCCAGCAAATCATTCTGTTTGATATACATCTCACATTGTTGATCGATAGCAGCATTCATAAAAAATCCAAGCAACATAGGCGCTGGTCCATTGATAGTCATACTCACCGAAGTCATAGCGTGCACTAAATCAAAACCCGAATACAGTTTTTTAGCATCATCCAAGCAACAAATAGAAACTCCTGCATTTCCGATTTTACCATAAATATCAGGACGAATATGCGGATCGTTTCCGTATAAAGTCACACTATCAAAAGCAGTAGATAATCTTTTGGCTGGTAAACCTGCACTTACATAATGAAAACGTTTGTTCGTTCGCTCTGGTCCACCTTCACCTGCAAACATTCGAGAAGGATCTTCACCTTCGCGTTTGAAAGGATACAATCCTGCAGTAAATGGAAATTCTCCTGGAACATTTTCTTGCAAACACCAACGCAAAATATCACCCCAAGCTTGGTAT
>CAUPCW010000181.1:0-3432 GCA_963509895.1 uncultured Flavobacterium sp. | reverse complement strand
TGTATCAAACGTCAGGTCAAAACCTCTTGTAGCAAATGAACTAGGATATACTTTGTTTTCCTTGCGGTATTTTTGTTCAAAAATGCGAGCTTCATCTGTTTCATTTTCACGAATAGCCGATGGATACATCAACTTTAATTTAACCAAATTAGCAAATGAAATTTCGTCTGTATCCAAAGTAGGATTAGGCTCTAAAGTTACCAATTGCACTTTGTGCGTTTTCATAACCGCCAAAAGTGTTGCAATGGTAGATTTAATTAACATTGTGCTTCCTGTTTCTAAAATGACATAATTCATTTTATCTTTATCCAACAAACCTTTCAAAGCTTCAACATTTAAACCGCCTGCAGGAGTTAGTGGTGCAATTTTCACCTCTTTTTGAAATTGGTTAAAATAGTTTCTTGCGGATTCTTTTTTCTTATCCACAACCGCAATTATATTACCCTCCTTACTTTTCATAAAATCAAAGGCCGCATTTTTAATTACATCGGCCGAAACAATAGATTGATATAAATTTGGAAATGCTTTTCCTGTCTCTTTTGATAATGGCGAAATTACCGCTACATCAGTCCCGCTAAACAACTCAGCTGTTTTCTCTACATTATTTTGATAAAACGGACCAATAAGTACTTGTGCATTTTCAATGTTATTATTTTTGATTAACGACGGGACCTGAGAACTCATTTTGGTTTCTTGAGAATCAAATACCTGAACATCCACATCAATTCCTAATTGCTTGGCTGAATCTATGGCAATCAAAGCACCAGAGTAAAAATCCAACGTCATATTCAAGAACTTGTCTTTCTTTAAACGCTCAACGGTTGAGTTAACGGTATCACTTTCAATTTTTGCAATATTGAAAGGCAACAACAAAACCAGCTTTTTTCTGTCAGCGGCATTTTGTTTACTCAATAGAGTAATGCCTTTTTTAGCTTCTGGTTGCGCCATCAGTTTTATAGTTGCTGGCAACTTAATCACCATTCCTTCTTGAACGCCATTTTTTAATTCAGGATTTAAAACTATCAACTCTTCCTGTGACAAACCTGAAGTTTTGGTCAAACTATACAAGGTTTCTTTTGGTTTCACCGTATAATTTTGAAAATCCGAAACAATAGGCTTTGGAACAACTGTTGGCGAAAGCTCTTTTTTATCAGCAACTACTGGAATCTCTTTTACTTCTTTAGGACGATTTCCTTTAATTAATAAATTAAAACCAACTGGAAGATTGGCTACCACTTCTGGATTTTTTTTCTCCAATTCTTCAATGGTGATATTGTATTTCTTGGCAATTGAAAACTTAGTTTCTTGAGGTTGTACCAAATGAAAAACGGGAGTAACAGTTTTTGGAGCAGCAGTTGCTGTAGTAGTTTTAGTCACAACTCCATTTGGAATAACGAGTGTTTGTCCAATTTGCAGACCGTTTTTTTCTAAAAAAGGGTTCGCTTTGAACAAAGCCGCTTCGGTAATATTATATTTTTTTTGAATTCCAAATAAAGTCTCTTTTGGCGCTACCTCGTGCGTTACTTTTTTTGATATAACCGTTGAGCTAGTTACTGTTTTTGACTGAACTTTAGCTCCTGCTTTAGGTATAAGCAAAAGCGTATTTTGGCTAATTCCTGCTTGAGCATCTGGATTTAATTGATAGATGTCGTACGGACTTACTTTGTACTTCTGAGCAATCTGTGCTATGGTTTCGCCTTTAGCTACTTTATGAGTGGTTGCTTTGTCTTGAGCAAACAAACTTCCTATAAAAAACAAACCACAAAGCCAAATCTTACTATAATATTGCATCCGAATAAATTATAAATTAGTACCGTTCAAAGATAGCAAAACGGTATCAAATTTTATTCCAAAATCTGATACCGTTTCGTATTAGTTATTGTAATTTCTCTTGAAAAAGAAACTCACAACTTATTTTATTCCCACTCGATTGTGGCTGGCGGTTTAGAACTAATATCGTAAACCACACGATTAACTCCTTTTACTTTATTGATAATATCGTTAGACACTTTCATCAAAAATTCATAAGGTAGGTGAACCCAATCCGCTGTCATACCATCCGTAGATTCAACCGCTCTAAGCGCTACTACTTTTTCGTAAGTACGCTCATCGCCCATTACACCAACACTATTTACAGGCAACAAAATAGCACCTGCTTGCCAAACTTTATCATACAATCCCCAAGATTTTAAACCGTCGATAAAAACTTTATCTACATCTTGTAAAATTTGCACTTTCTCTAGAGTAATATCACCCAAAATACGAATAGACAAACCTGGCCCTGGGAAAGGATGTCTTCCTAATAACTCTGGATCAATTCCTAAAGTAGCTCCTACTCGACGTACCTCGTCTTTGAAAAGCATACGCAAAGGTTCTACAATTTTCAGTTTCATATAATCTGGTAAACCACCCACATTATGATGCGATTTGATAGTTGCAGAAGGCCCTTTTACAGAAACAGACTCAATTACATCAGGATAAATTGTTCCTTGCGCTAACCAAGTAACGTCTTCAATTTTATGTGACTCATCATCAAAAACTTCTATAAAAGCATTTCCGATGGCTTTTCTTTTTTGTTCAGGATCTGTAACTCCAGCTAAGGCGTCATAAAAACGTTGCGAAGCATCCACTCCTTTTACATTTAATCCCATTCCTTCGTATTGATCTAATACACTTTGAAACTCGTTTTTACGAAGTAAGCCGTTATTTACAAAAATGCAATACAGATTTTTACCAATTGCTTTATGCAATAAAACTGCCGCTACTGTTGAATCTACTCCACCTGAAAGACCTAAAACAACTTTGTCGTTTCCGATTTTTTCTTTCATTTCAGCCACAATTTCTTCAACGAAAGCGCCTGGAGTAAAATTTTGAGGTACTTCGGCAATTTTTACCAAGAAATTCTCCAACATTTTAGAACCATCTGTAGAGTGAAAAACCTCTGGATGGTATTGAATAGCATAAGTAGTTTCGCCTTCAATTTTGTAAGCCGCAAATTCTACATCGTGAGTACTTGCTAATTTAACAGCATTGGTTGGTAAAGCTTTGATACTATCACTATGGCTCATCCAAACTTGGCTATTCTCAGAAACACCTTCGAAAAAGGTTTCGTTTTCTTTGATGAAAGACAAATTGGCTCTACCATATTCTCTTGTATTAGAAGCTGCTACTTCTCCACCGCTAAAATGCGCTAAATATTGTGCTCCGTAACATACGGCAAGCATAGGAAGTTTTCCTCTAATTTGAGATAAATCTGGATGTGGAGCATCTTCTGAACGAACAGAAAATGGACTTCCGCCAAGAATTACTGCTTTGTAAGATGATAAATCACTAGGAAAGTGATTGTAAGGGAAGATTTCGCAGAATATGTTTAATTCTCGAACTCTTCGCGCAATAAGCTGAGTGTATTGCGATCCGAAATCTAAAATAAGT
>CAUPCW010000180.1:0-3491 GCA_963509895.1 uncultured Flavobacterium sp. | reverse complement strand
TGATTATTAATCAAGAAAAAAGTGCTTTATTATCCACCAGCAAAAGGAGGCAAAAAAGCAATCTCATCATCATCTTTCAAAGCAAGGTCATCATTACAAAGCGCTTGATTCAAAGCAATGCTATAAGCTGTTTTTTGAAAAGCTGGGAAACGTTGTTCTACCGCACTTTTCAATCCCAAAAGCGAATTAACATCAGCTGTCAACTCCACTTGTTCTTCGTTGCAATGGGTAATTTCTGCCAGCAAACCAAAATATTTTAGGGTAACTCTCATCCTTTTAAATTTTTATATTCTTCTGGCGTGTTGATATTTTGCAATTGGGCGCTCCATTTTTCAGGGACATTGAGCGTTTGGTGTGTGAGTTCGTCCACAAATCTTCTTACTTTGAGTTGGTTGCCTGCTAAAAATTCAGGTAACAAAATGCGAACGGAACGATCATACACCGCGACCAACGGACATGGTTTATCATTAACTTGCACTTGTGTCATTTGATAGGCATCCGAATGTGAATTGACCAACCACTGTAACAATTCGGAAGAAATCATTGGAACATCCACACTCAAAATCAGATTGCGTTTGGTTGTGGTATGTTTCAAAGCCGTGTAAATTCCGCCAAGAGGACCTTTGTTGGTAACAATATCCGAAATTCGGGTTACACCCAAAGCTTCGTATCTTTCATCCGAAGAGACAATTACAACATTGTTCCCCACTACTGCTTTTACAGCAGCGAGAATATTGGCCACAAAAGACTGTCCTTTCCACTCCAAAAACCCCTTGTCGGTGCCCATTCGTTGGCTTTTCCCTCCTGCTAAAATATAGGCTGTGATGGCATTTTCCATATTCATTTTCTAATTAAGCGGTTGTGTATAATTTAAAAATAGCAATTCCTAAAACCAAAGCTAAAACATATCGCAATTGACTCGTATTCATTTTTTTACTTCCAATAAAAGCCCCCAGTACTCCTCCAACAAAGACAATCGCAATTAAAAGTAAGGAAGCTTCTGGCAACGTACCGCCTTTAGTCGCAAATCCTATCAAACCTGAAATAGAATTTACCAAAATAAACAAGGCCGAAACCGCTGCGGTTTGTTTGATGGTAGCCCATCGCAGGAGTAACAAAACAGGGCTTAAAATAATTCCTCCTCCTATTCCCAACAAACCCGACAAAAAACCAATGATGGCTCCAATGGTCAACGCCAACGGAATGGATACGGCTCTTACCTCTGTATTTTCTTTACCAAAGACCCCCAGCAATCGAAGCACTGCAAAAACCAAAACAGTCGCCAAAATTATTTTGTAATAAAAAGCGTTGATGGTCAAAAAACCACCTAAAAATGAAAATGGCATCGAAGTAAGGGCAAAGGGATAAAACAACGACCAATTCATTTTTCGTTCTTTATAATAAAAATAAAACGATACTGCCGAAACCAAGATATTCAATACCAAAGCCGTAGGTTTCATAAAAGTCATTGAAAATGAAAAAAGACTCATCAACGCCAAATAACCACTGGCGCCTCCGTGTCCCACACTTGCATACAAAAAAGCAACGATAGGCAATAAAAGCAGCAGAAGAGGTGAATCAAAAAGTGTGGCAACTGTCATAGATTATGTTTTTTGATTTGTTCGTCTAAAAAATCCCAACAAGCAAGATTGATGCTTTCAAAAGAAGCGATTAATGATTTAGCATAAGGCGTCAACACAGTCCCACCTCCTTTGTTCCCGCCAATTTGTGTAGTAATCAAAGGCCTTGGCGCTAATCTATTCGATTCATCAACTAACTTCCACGCTTTTTGATAAGACAAATTCATCGCTTTTGCCGCTTTGTTTAGCGAACCTGTTTCATCAATTAGCTTTAGCAATTGCACACGGCCTTCGCTAATCAAAACTCCCTCTTCGGATTCAATCCAAATTTTACTTTTAATTTTCATTCGGTAAAATTTACTTTGATAACGGTTACTGTTTATCTGAACTTACTTTAGATTTAAAACTATTCGTTATACTTTCACAAATATAACGAATTTGATTTTATAAAAAAGCGATTATCGTATTGAATCTGTTACATATCTAATTAGTGCAACTGAATTTTCTTCTGCAATATTCGCATAAAAAAAGCCGCCCGATTTGGACAGCTTTTCATTAAAAACTAGAGAACTAGGCTCTAAATAACATTCCTTTATGATAATTGTACAAGACCTTATCGTAAGGCACATATAATGAAAGAATTTTTTCAGACTGGCTATCAAAAGTCATTTGATTGTGCTTTCTAAATAAATAAATCTCCTTTAAACAATTGGACAAACTTTGATGGATAAAGGTTGTAAACATAGGCAATTGTTTATCCCCTACATACAAGTCCAATTGATAATTGGAGCTACTTTTTGATAAATTGTTTCCAACAATTCGTATGGTGAATTTTGTTGGAACACCCTTGTGCGTACCTTGGTATTCTAAAATCATATCGGCTATTTTTTCGGTTATTATTAAACTAACTAATCAATAGTTGTATTATATTTTACATAAAAGTATAAAAATAGTATTGTTTTTTTGCAAATAAAATACTAATTCTTTACCCCATATACCGTAACTAATTCATTTTCTTTCAATTCATAATTCCCATCAACTACATATACTAAAGCATTTGCTGTTGAAAAAGTATTTAACATAGAAGAAGCCTGATGTGATAAAATCGTCACTTTACCATTTGTAACTTTTGCTTTCAAAAATTGAACTCGGCTGTTGTTTACAGAAAGATGATGTTCTAATGGCAAACTATTCCTTGCTTCATATTGCGTAATCTGTCCAGAAATTCTTTTTAAGGTAGGTACCACATACACATAAAAACAGGTCAAACAAGCGGCTGGATTTCCGGGCAATGCAAAAATCATCTTTTCATTTACTTTTCCAGCAAAAAGAGGCTTCCCAGGCTTTTGATTGACTTTATGAAACAAAGTTCTTACTTGTAATTCTTGAAGGGCTTGGGCAACAAAATCATAATCGCCTACCGAAATTCCTCCAGAAACTAAAATCATATCGTGTTTTTCAATGGCGGTTTGAAGGGTGTTTTTGGTACTTTCAAAATCATCTTTTACAGCGTAACGCGCAACCTCCTGAAAAAAAGCATCCATTAAAGCCGCTTCAAGCATTATGCCGTTACTTTCATACACTTTCCCATACGTTAAAGGTGTACCTGGGGTGAGCAATTCGTTGCCCGTTACCACTATCCCAACACTTGGTTTTTTAAATACAGGAACAGTCGTTATTCCTAAAGCCGCCAAAAAACCTATGGCGGCGGCATCCAACTCAGTGCCTTTTTCTAGGGCTAGCTCCCCTTTTTTGATTTGTTCGCCTATAGGCCGAATGTTATCCTCTAGTTTTGGCACACTTTGTACTGTCAAAACCGAATGTTTTACAGTAACTTTTTCAATCGGAATCATCGCTTGGGCTGTATCGGGTAGAGGAGCACCTGTGAAAATCTTCACCGCTTGACCGGGT
>CAUPCW010000179.1:0-3553 GCA_963509895.1 uncultured Flavobacterium sp. | reverse complement strand
TTTTACATAATTGGTTTCCTGAAGCATTTCGGCCATCAGATAGATACAGTCACTTTCTGGAGTAGTATACCAGGAGTGTTGTTCATTGAGTTGGTCTCCTAAGATGAGTCGTAGTTTTGCCATTATTCAAAAAAAGAAGCAGTGGGTTGGTCTTTTCTCGCATATTTGAAGCGGTCTACTAATTTTGGAAGACAATAGCCATCCAAACCATTTAGTGTTATTACGTTTGCTTTGTCTAGTTGTAACCAGCTGTCTTTGTGTTGCAATTCTTCCTCAAAAAATAAATGCTCTATGGAGGCAATTACGTGAATGGTGTCGTTTTCTTTGATGTAATATTCATTCACAAATTTGCAGTATAGTTGCACTGGACTCCCTTTTACAAAAGGGATAGGAAAGTTGTCTTTGTATTCTTCAACTAAATTGGTTTTGTCAAATTCTGAAACACCAGTATCATAGTTGGCTGATGTATGGTGCGCATCTGCAATCATATCTACCGTGATGTGATTTACAGTAAAACAACCAGTCTCCATAATGTTTTTATAAGTGTCTCTGGGGACTGTTGTAGGACGCATGATAAAACCAATCAGTGCTGGGCTACTCCCTAAATGTGTAATGCTGCTAAAAATCGCCACATTGGTTTCACCCTCTATAGATTTGGTGGCAATTAAATTGGCAGATTTATACCCAGTACATGAATTGATAAGGTTTAGTTTCGAAATCTTATCCATTTGTACGATGCTTTCTTTGCTTAAATGCTTCATGGTTTTTTTTGTCAAAGATAATTTTTGTTTAGTCATTTTGAATATTTATTAAACAAAATTTACATATATTTATGATTTTTTTGACAAAATAATCCTTTGTTCCATAGTTTCTTTGATAAATGTCATCAGGATTCCTTTATATTTGTTTTCTAATGTATTAAAAATGAATTGCAAATGTCTTTCTTGATGCTTTAAGCAATGAGGAAAACACAATTAAATCATAGCCTAAAATAACAGTCACACCATGAGAGTAGTTAAAAAAATTGCCCTATTTCTTTTTTTGTTTTTACTAGTGCTAGCATTGGCTTTATTTGGCTATGCTTTTTATACCAAACCTAAATATGAAGGGGAGTTGTCCTTGCAAAATATAGAGAAAACCACCACAGTTTATTTCGATGATTTTGGTGTGCCGCATATTTATGCCAACAGTCAAAAAGATGCAATGGTAGCTTTGGGTTATGTGCATGCACAGGATCGTTTATGGCAGATGGAATTGATGCGACGCATTGCTCCAGGGCGATTATCTGAGATTTTCGGTTCTGTTGCTTTGAAAAATGATCTGTTTTTTGCGGGTTTAGGTATCGAAGAAGCTTCTGATGTTGCCATTGCAAAATTGGATAAAAACGGGAAAGATTATCAATTAGCTATGGCTTATTTGGACGGAATTAATCAATATTTGGAAGAGGGCAAAACACCTATTGAGTTTCATTTAGTTGGGGTTAAAAAAGAAAAATTCACCCTCAAAGATGTCTATAATATTTTTGGATATATGTCATTTAGTTTTGCAATGGCACAAAAAACAGACCCCTTATTGACAGACATTCGTGACCAATTAGGACAAGAATATTTAAAAGATTTTGGTTTGGACGGTTCTTTGGGAACTATTAGAATCAAAAATGCGAAAGAAAAAATAAAGGAATATTCGGAAATCTCAAAATCAGTAACTGCATTGCTTGACCAATCTCCAATTCCACCTTTTATTGGAAGTAACAGTTGGGTTATTGCGCCGCCAAAAACAGAGAACGGTAAAGTTATTTTTGCTAACGACCCTCATATTGGATTTTCTCAGCCAGCTACTTGGTATGAAGCGCACATCGTCACACCTGATTTTGAATTGTATGGGTATTATTTAGCAGGAACGCCATATCCGCTTTTGGGACACAATAGAAAGTATGCTTATGGGTTAACGATGTTCGAAAATGATGATTTGGATTTGTATAAAGAAGAAAACAAAGCAGATGATGCTAGTAGTTACTTGAGTCCAAAAGGATATGTGAATTACCAAATCCGTAACAAAACTATCCAAGTTAAAGATTCTTCTGCTGTTAACTTGAAAGTGAAAATTAGCCGCCATGGTCCTATAGTAAATGATTTAATTAAAGGATTGAATACTAAGCAACCTATTGCGCTTTCTTGGATTTATACGCAACAACCGATTCAGATTTTAGAGGCGGTATACCAATTATCTCACGCACAAAACATATCTGATTTTCAGAAAGGCCTGGCATTAATAGCTGCTCCTGGATTGAACGTTATGTATGGTGATGCGAAAGGAAATGTGGCTTGGTGGGCAACAGGTAAACTATACAAACACCAACCTGGTGTGAATCCTAATTTTATTTTGAATGGCGCATCAGGGAAAGAAGATATTGCTGAGTATTTGGATTTTTCAAAGAACCCTTCTGCCGTAAACCCATCGTGGAATTATGTCTATTCGGCCAACAACCAGCCCGAAGCTGTCGATGGGTTTCTATATCCAGGATATTATCTTCCAGAAGATAGAGCCAAGCGAATTACAACGCTCTTAGATGCCAAACAAAAATGGAACAAACAAGCCGTAAGTCAAATGATAGTTGACAATACTTCTTCAACAGTAACCGAGACGCTTAAAGTGATGCTAGCTTCTATTACTACTGAATCGCTTTCAGAAAATCAAAAACAAGCTTTCACTATCTTAAAGGATTGGAAAGGTGATAGTAATCTCAATCAAGTGGCTCCGACAATTTACAACAAATGGCTCTATTTGTATTTGAGAAATACCTTTGAAGATGAATTAGGTAAAGACAAATTCGAGCAGTTTTTAGGAACACATATAGGGAAACAAGTGGCTACAAAGCTAATTGCAAATCCTAATTCGATTTGGTGGGATGATAGCACTACAAAAGGAACCAAAGAAACGCAAGCTTTTATTTTGAAAAAGTCATACAAAGAAGCCGTAGTGGCTCTAGAGAAGCAATTAGGGAATACTGTCGCATCTTGGACTTGGAACAAAGTGCATACGGTAGAACACCAACATCCATTAGGTAAAGTCAGTGCATTGAAGCCAGTTTTTAATGTGGGACCTTTTGAAATAGCGGGTACAAATGAGGTAATAAACAATTTGATGTTTGGTCTTAATGCTTCAGGGAATTATAAAGTGACTGCTGGACCATCTACCAGAAGAATTATCGATTTTTCGGATGTAGAAAATAGTTGGAGTATTATCCCTACAGGTCAATCAGGGAATCCAATGAGCGCTCATTATGCCGACCAAACGCAATTGTATAATGAAGGCAAATTCAGAAAGATGAAAATGAATAAAGCTGAAATCGTTACAACTTCAACAAAATTAATCTTTAATCCCATTAAAAAATAGATTTTTATAAAGGGGATACCCATATTAATCCCTAATTTTGCTTAACTTTTTATACCCTTTTAATGCAAACACCTCAAAAAATAGCCGTTGTAGGTTCTGGTTTAGTTGGAACTTTATTGGCAATTTACCTGAAAAAATTAGGGCACACAGTGCATGT
>CAUPCW010000178.1:0-3675 GCA_963509895.1 uncultured Flavobacterium sp. | reverse complement strand
TTCGGCGGCTAATTCGATTCCGGTTCTAGAGGTGATTTGGTCTTGATTTTGAGTGAAATTGACAATCATTTCGTTGATTCCGTTGACACCAATGGTAGAAAAATGATTTCTGAAATGCGACAAATAGCGTTTGGTGTAAGGGTACAAACCGCGGTCGTACATTTCTTGAATAAAGACTCTTTTTTTCTCTAAAGTTGATTTGGAAAGGTATAAAAGATGGTCTAGTTGTTCTAGCAGAGCGGTTTTGTTTCCTTGATACAGATAGCCCAATCGCGCCATATTGATGGTCACAACTCCAATGCTTCCGGTCATTTCGGCACTTCCAAAAAGGCCATTACCGCGTTTTAGTAATTCGCGTAAATCGAGTTGGAGGCGACAGCACATACTACGAACAGCGTTGGGTTTGTAGGCATTGGGGTTTTCTTCTTTGTTGCCATTTTCGTCAAGAATGTATTGGCTTCCAATAAAATTTTGGAAATACGACGACCCAATTTTGGCGGTATTTTCGAATAGCAAATCGGTGTTTTCTCCATTCCAGTCAAATTCCTCTGTTATGTTTACGGTTGGAATTGGAAAAGTGAAAGGTTGTCCGTTGGCATCGCCCTCGGTCATTACGGTATAATACGCTTTATTGATGAGGTTCATTTCGGGTTGGAAATGCTCATAACGCAACTCGGTTAACGTTTTTACTCCACGCGCTTGTGCACGAAGTAATAGGTCTTCGTTGGTTATTTTGTCAAAAAAATGAATGTCTTTTCGGGTTGGAATTTGAGTTTTCAAATCTTCGGGAACGACCCAGTCCAAGGTAATATTGGTAAAAGGCGATTGTCCCCAACGCGCAGGCACGTTTAGGTTATAGACAAAACTGCGAACAGCTTTCAGTACATCATCAAAGGATAAATTGTCTTTGAATACATAAGGCGCCAAATAGGTATCGAAGGAGCTGAAGGCTTGTGCGCCTGCCCATTCGCTTTGAAGAATTCCCAGAAAATTAGCCATTTGTCCCAGAGCTTCTCTAAAATGCGAAGGCGGTCTGCTTTCTACACGCCCACGAACACCATTGAATCCTTCGTTGAGTAGGACTCTCAAACTCCAACCTGCGCAATAGCCCGTAAGGCAATCCAAATCGTGTATGTGAATATCGCCATTTCGGTGCGCGTATCCTTCTTGTTTGCTGTAGACTTTGTCTAGCCAATAGTTGGCAATTATTTTTCCAGCTACGTTGTTTACCAAACCAGCATTGGAGTAGGAGGTGTTGGCATTGGCATTGATTCTCCAATCGGTTTGTTCTATGTATTCTTCAATAGTTTGCGTGCTGTCTACATAGGTGGTGTCTTCGTTAAGTCCGTTGATGTGTTCGCGTTGTAACTTTCTGGTATGTCGAAAGAGCATAAACGAACGCATCACATCAAAATACTGTTTTTCAAAAAGGGTTTTTTCTATGCAATCCTGAATTTCTTCTACGGCCCAAGTAGTTTTTGAATGAAGTTGTTCGAAAACACTGCTTGCTACTTTCTCGTCTATTGCCAATTGAACACTGTTGAAACTTTTTTCAATGGCATCTTTGATTTTGAATTCCTCAAAAGGTCGGTATTCTCCATTTCGTTTGATTACATATTTTTCCATAGTTTTTGAAAGTTTAAGTTTGCGATTGTTGTTATAAATGAATAAGTGTTTTAATAAACAGTTAGATTTCAGAAGTTTAATTCTGAGATAGTAAACCAATTTTATTTTTATTGTAAATAAATTAAAATCAGTGGTTTATGTGAGTTGTGGAATTTGTATTTGGTAGTACTATTTTACGTCTAAATGCCAAATAGCGACCTGATATTTATCATATTTGAAGTTTTTTTATGCTCTTTTATTAACCGTCCTGAAGCCTTGTTTTTCTGTCTTTTTAGTTGCTTTTTGCGGTGGATTGTTGATAAGTTACTTTGTTATTCTTTTATTAAGTTTAAAAAAAAGAGCCGCGACAACGAATAAGAATAGGTATTTTTGTTGGTTCAAAATCTATACAATGAAGAAGAATTATATACTAGTTTTTTTGTTTTTGCTATCCTTAAATGGATTTTTTGCTCAAACTAAGGAATACCGAATGGAATTTAAAAGTGGAAAAGAATTACAAAAGTTCTTGACGTATTCTAAAAAGTCCTATCCTTTGGTAAGCGCGCATAGAGGAGGACCAACAGTAGGTTTTCCAGAAAATTGCACTCCGACTTTTGCTAATACGATTCAGTATAATCCAGCAATAATCGAAACCGATATTGCATTATCCAAAGATTCGGTTTTGGTAATGATGCACGATGATAAATTAGATAGAACCACGACAGGAACGGGATTGATTGGCAATTACACGTACAAAGAATTACAAGATTTTTATCTAGAAGATACCCCAGGCAACCCAACTCCCTACAAAATAGAAACCTTGGATAAAGTATTGCAATGGGGGAAGGGAAAAGTAATTTATACGTTGGATGTAAAGCGGGGAGTTCCTATGCAAAAAGTAATCGATGCGGTACGACGTAATAAAGCAGAAGCGTATTCTGTAATCATAACCTACAATGCCAATCAAGCAGCAGAAGTAACTCGTTTGGCTCCTGATTTGATGATTTCTGTTTCAGCAAGAGGGAAAGAGGACGTAGAACGTATGGAAGCTTTGGGCGTAAAAGCAGAAAAAATGGTCGCCTTTGTAGGAACTTCGGACCCTAAACCAGAAGTATATGCCTATTTACATAGTCGTTCAATCGCTTGTATCTTAGGAACAATGGGCAATATTGATAAAAGCGCTGCTGCAAATGGCGATGGGTTGTATTACCAATTAATTGCGAACGGAGCTACAGTTTTATCCTCGGATAGGAGTAAAGAGGCAGGTATACAATTAGCAAAATATTCGAAAGACAACAAGCTACACTCGAAGCATATTAAAGAAGTAGTAAAAAAGTAATTTGTATAGAAACAACAAACCCGATAATAGGTCATATTATCGGGTTTGTTTTTATGATTAAGAAAAGATTACTCCTTCAATCGACAAGCTTTTACATCACCATCAACCACAACTTCGGTCATTCCAAGTGCAGAAAGGTTTTTCATCGCTTTGTCCCATTTTTTACCACTCAATTCAGATTTAATTTTTAGTAAACTAAATTCCATTTGATTGTCATTGGCTTGTAAAATGGCAACAATTATTTTCTCATCAGCTTCTAATTCTACAGTTGCTTTTTTCTTTTCTGGTCGCATTTGTGGGAACAAAAGCACTTCCTGAATAGATGCGTTATTGGTCAAGAACATCATCAAACGGTCCATTCCAATTCCTAATCCAGAGGTTGGTGGCATTCCGTATTCTAGCGCTCTCAAGAAATCTTCGTCAATAGTTCCGTTGGCTTCGTCATCTCCTTTTTCAGCCAAACGCATTTGGTCTTCAAAACGTTCTCTTTGGTCAATTGGGTCGTTCAATTCTGAGTAGGCATTAGCGATTTCTTTTCCGCAAACCATCAATTCGAAACGCTCTGTTAATTCTGGATTATCGCGATGTTCTTTACACAATGGCGACATTTCTTTTGGATAATCAGTGATGAAAGTCGGCTGAATATAATTTCCTTCGCATTTTGCGCCAAAAATTTCATCAATCAATTTTCCTTTACCCATAGTTTCATCCACTTCAATACCCATTCCTTT
>CAUPCW010000177.1:0-3675 GCA_963509895.1 uncultured Flavobacterium sp. | reverse complement strand
TTATTATACAGCAGAAGGATTAAAAAAGTTAAAAGACGAATTGGATCACCTAAAAGGAGTGATGCGTCCTAAAGCTTCGCAGGACATTGCTGATGCGAGAGACAAAGGAGATTTGTCTGAGAATGCAGAATATGATGCAGCCAAAGAAGCTCAAGGTTTGTTGGAAATGCGTATTTCTAAGCTTGAAGAAGTTTATGCTAATGCTAGATTGATTGACGAATCCCAATTGGACATTTCTAAAGTTTTGGTGCATTCTAATGTAAAGATTAAGAATCAGGGGAATGGTATGGAAATGAAATATACTTTGGTGGCCGAAAGTGAAGCGGATTTGAAAACCGGAAAAATATCGGTAACTTCTCCCATCGGGAAAGGTTTGTTGGGTAAAAAAGTAGGCGAAGTTGCCGAAATTACGGTGCCTAATGGTGTTTTGAAATTTGAAATCATTGAAATTTCTCGCGACTAAAAACAAGAGTGATGAGTAGTATTTTTACCAAAATTGTAAATGGCGAAATTCCTTGCTACAAAGTAGCAGAAGACGAACAATTTCTGGCTTTTTTAGATGTCAATCCCAATGCATTTGGTCATACGCTTTGTATTCCTAAGCAAGAAATTGACAAACTTTTTGATATGGATGAGGAATTGTACCTCGGGTTGATGCGTTTCTCCAAGAAAGTAGCCGCTGCTCTAGAAAAAACAGTGCCTTGTGAGCGTATAGGTATGGCTGTAATTGGACTAGAAGTACCTCACGCACACGTGCATTTGATTCCGATTAATGAAATGAACGAGATGCGTTTTCAAAATAAAGTCAAATTGACAAAAGAGGAATTCGAAACTTTGGCAATCAAGATTCAACAGAATTTATAAAATCTTTTTTTCATATATTTAAACACGAATAGCAATCTTAGAATGCTGTTCGTGTTTTTTTTATACCCATTATCAATTATGAAAATCGTTTTTTCTTATTGCCTCTTTTTTTGTGCCTTACTAACCTTCGGACAAACGAAAGATAATTTTATTCTGATAGACACAAAAATGGCAAAGATTCCAAAAGCGTCTACAAAGAGTCCAAAAAGTATGGCTGATTATATTACTACTAATTTTAAGTCAGAAAACGAGAAGCTAAGAGCAACTTTTTTTTGGGTGGCATCCAACATTAGTTATGATGTAGCCAATATGGAGAATATTGAATTTAGCGACACTTCGGAACAGAAAATTGATAAAACGCTAACCACTAGAAAAGGGGTATGTATTCATTATGCAGAACTTTTTAATGCGATTGTGAGTCAGTTAGGTTTTGAAAGCGAAATCATTGAAGGATATACCAAACAATTCGGTAAAGTGGCGTCATTATCTCATGCTTGGTGTGCGGTTAAGAGTGAAGGTAAGTGGTGGTTGTTTGACCCAACTTGGGGTGCAGGTAGTGTAAACAATGGTGTTTTTACCAAAAAGCTCAATAATTTTTATTTTAAAACCCCACCAAAAGCAATGTTAGAAACCCATATGCCCTTTGATTATTTATGGCAGTTGCTCCGATATCCAATTAGTAATGCCGAATTTATTTCTGGAAAAGCAGCAGTTAATCCAGCTAAAATGGCTTTTAATTTCGCAGATAAAATTGAGAAGTTAAAACAAAAATCAGAAGAGGTTAAGTTATTTGAATGTATTACTAGAGTGGAAGCGAATGGTGTGTCAACGAAGTTAATAAAAGACTATTTCGAAAATAAAAAGAACGAATTGTCTGGAAAGAGAAACAATCAAGCAGTAGAAAAATTGAATTTGATTGTAGAAGAAAGTAATGCTGCAACAGCTATGTTCAATGATTTTATTTTTTACAGAAATAAAAAGTTTAAACCAACCTTGTCAGATGATACAATTAGAGAAATGATTGCAACACCCAAAGCAAAAGTACTAAAATGTCAAAAAGATTTGGATGGTATTGGCACTCTTAACGATAGCAATAGAGCAACTTTGACCACTTTTCGTAAAAACTTATCCGAATTATTAGTACAAATTGAAGACCAGGAAAAATTTGTAAATGAGTACCTGAGTAAAGGCAAAATAGCTCGAAAATCAATGTTTAGCAAAGTAACTTGGTTCGGTTTGCCTGTAAATTAATCTTATTTTGGGTAAATAAAAAAGGGGATTTCAAACTGAAATCCCTTTTTTTATTATCAACTATGAAATTATTTTTTGACTAAACTGATAACGAAAAGCAGTACCCAAGCACCTCCAGCGGCTATAATTATTTGCCAAAGAAGACCTCCGCCGCCTATTCCTAATTTTCCAGCGATCCAGCCTCCAATGATACTGCCAACAATACCCACGATGATATTTCCAAATAAACCAAAACCACTACCTTTCCAAAGTTGTCCGCCTAGCCATCCTGAAATGGCACCGATTAAAAGAAAATACAAAAAATCCATAAGTACATTTTTTAAAGTTAATTAATTAAAATTAATCAAAAAATAAATGTAAACTACAGTAAATCAATTTTTTAAATAGGTGAGTTGCATAGCGGTACCTTTTCCTACTTCTGACTGTAGTACTTTGATACGCCCTTTGTGATAATCTTCGACTATACGTTTGGTTAAAGACAAGCCTAATCCCCATCCTCTTTTTTTGGTCGTAAAACCAGGCTCAAATATTTTTTTAAATTGATGTTTTGGAATACCGCTTCCTGTATCTGTAATTGTGATTTTTACATTATCGTTTTCTTCTTCAATGGCTAAATGTAATTTGCCTTTCCCTTTCATCGCATCAATGGCATTTTTAACCATATTTTCTATGGTCCAACTATGCAAAGTAGCATTTAGCGGTATCAATATGCTTTTTTGCGGAGCGGAATGAGAAAATTCAATTTGTTTAGAAAAGCGGGATTGCAAATAGTCATAAGAAAGTAGCGTTTCTGATACGATATCCATTTGTTCTAGTTTGGGTTCAGAACCAATTTTTGAAAATCGATCAGTAATGGTTTGCAGGCGCTCTATATCTTTTTCAATTTCTTTGGTCGTACTTTCTGGGATGTCTTCGGTTTTTAAAAGCTCAATCCAACCAATCAGAGACGATAATGGAGTGCCAATTTGATGGGCTGTTTCCTTTGCCATTCCTGCCCAAAGTTTGTTTTGGGTGGCCATTTTAGTGCTTTTGTAATAATTATAAACTAGAGCGGCAAACAATACGATGATAAGCAACAAAGCAATAGGATAATATTTTAATTGATTCAAAAGCGAAGAATTACCATAATATAATTTTTGAATTCTTCCTGGTGCATAAACGATGTTGATAGGTTCGTTTTCGCCTTTTAATTTGCTTAAAAAGAGTCTTGATTTTTCAGTGTTTTGGATGATGGTAGTATCGATATTGACGGCATTTATGATGCTGTCTTTCTCGGTAAGCATAATAGGAATGGAGGTATTATTACTAAAAATAAGTAGAGGCAAATCTACATCTGTGTTTTCATCGGCATTGATTAATGTCTTTTGTGCTTGTGCCCAAAGATTCATCTTTAGCCGTTCTTCATTTTTAAATATTTGGAAAAAGGTATAAGTATTCCATAAAATTAAAGAAACCAAACAGAACGAGGAAGCGATAATGATCCATCGAGTGGTGTTTCTTTTATTCGAAAAGTGCATAAGTTTCTTTTTTTAACTATAAATATAACGAATTTATGATGGT
>CAUPCW010000176.1:0-3899 GCA_963509895.1 uncultured Flavobacterium sp. | reverse complement strand
CTTGCCTTTGATTACCAATTCTATTTTGAGTCAAATAAAAAGTGAATTACAACTTTTGATGCGAAGCCACGCGGGAATCGTGAGAAACAATCACGATTTGAAGAAAGCCAAAAAACAGTTAAAACATTGGCTAAAAGAACTTCAAGAACTCGAACAAAATTATCAAGGCAATACCGCTTTTTATGAATTGAAGAATCTGATTACCATAGGAATTCTAATTGTACAGCATTCTATGTTACGAGAAGAAAATCGCGGTGGCTTTTTCAAAATCAAGCACTTAAGACGCTAATTTTTTGTTAACATTAAACCTTTTTCTTTAAACATCATCTTATCAGTATAAATCAAAAAAACGAAAGTAAGATGAAAAAAGTAATTATGGCTGCCTTATTGTTTGTAAGCTTAAGCAGTATCGCACAGCAAAAAAGAGAAAGACCCAATCGTGACGAAATGGAAAAATTAACTCCAGAACAACGTCAGGAAAAACATTTAAAAAAAATGACTACGGATTTGAACTTGAATGCCAAACAACAAGAAGAAGTGAAAAAATTGTTGGCAGAACAAAGCGCAAAAACAGCCGATTTTAAAGCCAAAAGAGAAGCCAAAAAAGACGAGCAATTACTAGCTTCTGCAAAAGAAAGAAAAGAAATGGCTAAAAAAATGAAAGCCGAAAAAGAAGCCACGGACGCGAAAATGAAATCGATTTTAACCCCTGAACAATACACCAAATGGGAAAACGATAAAGACATACGAAAAGAAAAAATGCTCGAGAAAAGAGAAGAAAGACGAAGACATAAAGGTGATTATTAATAAAAAAAGGGAGTTTCTACAGCAAGAAACTCCCTTTTTTGTTGTACTTCTATTTCTTAAAAAGTCTTCGATACTTTATCAATAGCTTGAATGGTCACATCTAAATCTTCATAAGTTAATGCATCGGTAATAAACCAAGTTTCATAAGCTGATGGTGCAATGTAAATTCCTTCTTGCAGCAAACCGTGGAAGAATCTTTTAAAGGTTGCATTATCTCCTTTAGCAGCCGATTGAAAATCGACTACAGGTTCTGCGTCAAAATGAACAGAAATCATAGAACCTACTCTATTGATGGTAAAAACTATACCATTTGCGGTAAGTACTTTACGAATTCCTGCTTCTAAATAAGCGGTTTTCTCTTCCAATCGTTGAAATACTGTTCTGTCGTTGTTTAATGACTCTAACATTGCCAATCCAGCCGCCATCGCCAAAGGATTTCCTGATAAGGTTCCAGCTTGATACACGGGACCTAGTGGCGCCAAGTAATTCATAATTTCTTCACGAGCAGCAAAAGCCCCTACTGGCAATCCGCCACCAATTACTTTTCCAAAACAAACGATATCCGCTTGAATGCCGTATAATTCTTGAACTCCACCTGCTGCCAAACGGAAGCCAGTCATTACCTCATCAAAAATCAATAAAATTCCGTTAGCAGAGCACAACTCGCGTAAACCTTCTAAGAATCCGTTGAGTGGTGGTACGCAACCCATATTTCCCGCAACGGGCTCTACAATAATGGCTGCAATTTCATTTGGATTGGCAGCAATCAAAGCCCTAACATTTTCTAAATCGTTGTAACGAGCCAGCAAAGTATCTTTAGCGGTTCCTTCAGTTACTCCTGGACTATTGGGTACTCCAAAAGTACTTAATCCACTACCCGCAGCAATCAAAAAAGAATCGGAATGACCGTGATAGCAACCTGCAAACTTGATGATTTTATCTCTTTTGGTAAAGCCACGCGCCAAACGAATGGCACTCATACAAGCTTCTGTACCCGAATTTACAAAACGAATTTTATCGATATTTGGTACCATCGAAACTGCCAAAGCAGCAATTTTAGTTTCCAACTCCGTAGGCATTCCAAAAGAAGTTCCTAATTTGGCACGCTCAGTTACTGCATCCACAACGGGTTCATAAGCGTGACCCAAAATCATAGGTCCCCAAGAATTAATGTAATCAATCAATCGGTTGCCATCTTCATCATATAAATACGCTCCTTGCGCTCTTTGTACAAAAATCGGAGTGCCACCTACGGCTTTAAAAGCTCGTACTGGTGAATTTACGCCTCCTGGAATTACTTTTTCCGCTTCAGCAAAAAGCTGACTGCTTCTTTGGTATATCATATTTTTACTATTTATAAAGTATTTTTAATTCTAAAATATCAACTTTAATGAACGTCTATTTTACTTCACAATCAATTTTTGTCCAATCGAAATGGCGTTATCTGTTAAGTTGTTTTTGCGTTGTAAATCTTCGACCAAAACATTGAATTTTTTGGAAATAGAATACAACGTATCGCCTTTTTGGACTTCATACAACGTTCCATCACCGTTTACCCCTTGGTTGTCTACTCGATTCGAAACGGGAGCATTCACCACACTTTTCCCTAAAACCTGACTATCATATTGATGCAAATCATAGCGTTCAATATAGGCTATCAGTTTTTCAGGATACATTGGGTCGGTGGCGTATCCAGCGGCTCGCAATCCCATAGCCCAAGCCACATAATCTCCTTTTGCCAATGAAAAAAGAGAGGCATATCGCTTTTTAGTTGTCAAAAATTTAGAGTGGTCTTTATAAGAACCCGCTGGGTCTCCGTATTTTCGGAAACATTCCTTTTCTGAATCATCATCTTGGTGGACAAATTCTCCTTCCCAATCATTATGACATTTGATGCCAAAATGATTGTTGGAATTTACCGCCAAACTGCTTTTCCCAGCACCTGATTCTAAGATTCCTTGTGCCAAAATTATACTCGCAGGAATGCCGAAATTTTTCATATTGCTCATTGCAATTCCTTTGTATTGTTCTATGTACTGATTGACCACCTCTAATCTTTTAGTGGCAACACCATTAGCAGATGGCGTCTTAGTATAAACGATTGTTTTCTTAGCAGGAGTTGTGCTTTTTTTATGGGTTTGAGTAACCGGTTTAGTACTGTTACAGCTTACCAAAAACAGCAAAACCATCAGGCAGAAAATTTGTTTTATCATAGTACTATAATCGGTTTATTTTGGTTTCTCAATTTGGCATTCATCCCCGCAATTCCTTGGAGTCCACCCGTGTGAATCATTAGAATTTTGGAATTTGGTGGAAAATAGTTGCGCTGGATTAAATCCATAACGCCAAAAACCATTTTTCCAGTATAAATTGGGTCTAACGGAATACCCGTTTGCGCATAAAACCAATTAATCCATTCGATAAACTCGGTAGTTACTTTGCCATAACCTCCAAAATGGTAGTCGGTGATTAATTCCCAATTTTTATTTTGTACAAAATTACGAATTTCATCTTGTAAAAAATCTCCTTTTAACGCTGGAAATCCCAAAACTTTTTGATGCGGCAAAGCACTGTTAATGAGCCCCGAAATGGTTCCTCCCGTTCCAACAGCACTACAAACAAAATCAAAATCGGCATCGAGCTCTGTTAGGATTTCTTCACAGCCTTTGACGGCTAAATCGTTCGTACCACCTTCGGGAACCAAATAAAAAGACCCGAATTTTACTTGCAATTGTTCAATAAAAGCAATCTCTGTTTTATGACGATAGGCTTCGCGGGTGACAAATTCAAAACGCATTCCGCATTCTTGAGCAAAAGACAGAGTTGGGTTTTCCGAAATTTTATCGCGTAATTCATCCCCTCGAATCACACCAATGGTTTTAAAACCTTGCTCTTTCCCGGCATACGCCACAGCAGCAATATGATTGGAAAAAGCGCCTCCAAAAGTGAGTAAAACCGACTGATTTTCGGCTTTGGCTTGGAGTACATTGTATTTTAGTTTTCGGAATTTATTGCCTGAGACAAAAGGATGAAGTAAATCCTCTCTTTTTATCTCAAGAGTAATTCCTTTGGGCAATTCGTATGTTATTTTT
>CAUPCW010000175.1:0-3909 GCA_963509895.1 uncultured Flavobacterium sp. | reverse complement strand
TACCGAACAAGCGAGAGACATTAAAAGAGGAGCACAAATTATTGTGGCTACTCCAGGAAGAATGCAAGACATGATTAATAGAGGTTTAGTAAACATCTCTCAAATTAATTACTGTATTCTTGACGAGGCAGACGAAATGTTAAACATGGGATTCTATGAAGACATTGTAAACATCCTATCGACTACGCCAGACGAAAAAAACACTTGGTTGTTCTCTGCAACCATGCCAGCTGAAGTAGCAAGAATTGGAAAACAATTCATGCACAACCCAGAAGAAATTACAGTTGGAACCAAAAATTCAGGTTCTGCAACAGTATCACACGAATTTTATTTGGTGAACGCAAGAGACCGCTACGAAGCTTTGAAACGTTTAGCTGATGCTAATCCAGACATTTTCTCAGTAGTGTTTTGTCGTACCAAAAGAGACACCCAACAAGTAGCTGAAAAATTAATCGAAGACGGATACAGCGCTGCTGCCTTACACGGAGATTTATCGCAAGCACAACGTGATGGGGTAATGAAATCATTTAGAGGAAGACAAATCCAAATGTTGGTAGCTACAGACGTAGCAGCACGTGGAATTGACGTAGATAATATTACTCATGTTGTAAACTACCAACTTCCTGACGAAATCGAAACGTACAACCACCGTTCAGGCCGTACAGGTCGCGCTGGTAAATTAGGTACATCGATTGTAATCGTTACCAAAAGTGAATTGCGTAAAATTTCTTCTATCGAAAGAATCATCAAACAAAAATTTGAAGAAAAAACAATTCCTTCTGGAATCGAAATCTGCGAAATTCAGTTATTGCACTTAGCTAATAAAATCAAAGAAACGGAAGTAGATCACGAAATAGACAACTACCTTCCTGCAATCAATGAAGTTTTAGAAGGCTTGAGCAAAGAAGAATTAATCAAGAAAATGGTATCGGTAGAATTCAACCGTTTCATCAACTATTACAAGAAAAACAGAGACTTATCTAGTCAATCTTCTGGATCGGATCGTCGTGAACGCGATGACAGAGATGGTGCTTCAAGAGACAACAATAGTGGCGCTACTCGTTACTTTGTCAACATTGGATCAAGAGATAATTTTGACTGGATGACTTTGAAAGATTTCTTAAAAGAGACTTTAGACTTAGGTCGTGATGACGTATTCAAAGTAGATGTAAAAGAAGGTTTCTCTTTCTTTAATACAGATGCTGAGCATACTGATAAAGTAATGGACATCTTAAACAACGTACAATTAGAAGGACGTCGTATCAATGTAGAGATTTCTAAAAATGATGGCGGGGGAAGACGCGATCACAACGGAAGAAGTTCTGGAGGTTTTGGAGGAGGAAGAAGTTCTGCCCCAAGAAGAGAAGGCAGCTTTGCTCCAAGAAGAGAAGGATCTGGCGGATTTAGAAGCGACAGAAACTCCGCTCCAAGAGAAGGTGGTTTTAGAAGTGAAAGAGCAAGTGCTCCACGAAGAGAAGGCGGCTCAACAGAAAGAGCTCCAAGACGTTCTGAAAGTTTTGGCGACAGCCCAAGACCAAGAAGACCAAGAAGAGACTAACATTCCTTTGTTAATTTTCTTATAATAATACTAAGAAACTACAAAATATTTAATTGCGATTTACTACTTTTAAAGCTTTAAATTCGTATATGAGATATTTTGTAGTTTTCTTTTTTATCCTACTTTCATTTAACAGTTTCGCACAAGAGACCAACCCTTCCCTAAAAGTTTCTGGAACTATCGTAAATGATAGTAATGACCAACCCTTATCTTATGCTAATATCATCAATGTTAACAAAGTAAAAGGGACCACAACCGACAGCAAAGGAAATTTTGAAATTGAAGTATCACAAAGTGACACACTTCATGTTTCGCTTTTAGGTTTTCAATCTATTAAAGTTAGAGTTACCAATGACTGGTTAAAAAACAGAACTACAGTAATTAAATTAACTGAAAAAGCGATAGCCCTAGAAGAAGTGATTATTCGCCCATTTCACCTCACAGGATATTTAGAAGTAGATTCAAAATTAATCCCCATAAAAGAGAACTTCAGGTATAGTATTTCAGGATTAACTGCCGGATACGAGGGTGGACAATATTCTCCTGATGCTTTCGGGAAAGTGCTAGGATCTATTTTTAATCCAGCGGATATGCTCTACAATTTTTTTGGCAAAAAACCCAAAGAGTTACGACGTTTAAAGGATTTAAAGAAAGACGACACGGTGCGTAAAGCATTAGAATCTAAGTACGACCGAGAAATGATCGCTACCTTATTAGGAATCGACAAAAATGAAATACCAGACATCCTTAAGCGTTGTAATTATTCGGACGCATTCATACAAACGGCCAATGATTTACAAATCATGGATGCCATAAGCGGGTGTTATGAAGAATATAAAATCTTGAAGAAAAAATAAGCATTTACCTTTAACTTTTTCTGCTTTTTTTGATGCGTTTGGTTGCTTTCTTCACTGCATCTTTAACTGCAGTTTCACTAAATGGTTTGATCACAAAATCAGCTGGATTATACTCCGACGCTTTGAAGAAATAACCCGGAAAAGCCGTGGCAAAAATAATTTGAAAATCAATAGTTTCAAATTTATCCAAAACCTCAAAAATTTGTTTTTCACGCATGTTAATGTCTAAAAAAACAATATCCGGTTTTTTGGAAACAATCTCAGACAAAGCCGTTTCCATAGTTTTGGCAATACCTACAATCTCAAGTTTTAAACAATGTGTGGAAATAATTTTCTTTAAAATCTCAATGTTGATCATTTCGTCATCAACAAGTACAACAGAATATACGCTCATAAAATGGTTAGGAATAAATGGTGGTATTTTTTTATTCTAAATAGTTCTTAAATATAAATAAAAACCGTAACAAAAAAACAAGATAAATTTACATTTATTAAGAACTTATTGTTAATAGAATATCTTAACCCCATAAAACTAAAAAATTGAATTTTATGAAAGTATAATTTTATAATCTAAAATCTTGTCCTACTTTTGCATTTCGAAAATGCAAAATAATTGTTGTGAAAAAAATTGGCGTATATCTTTTAACCCTCACATTGCTATTCCCTATTTTTGGAAATCTAGTGATATATACCCAATTTAAAGCCAATCAAGAGCAAATCATCAAAACCATTTGTGTACAACGAAAATTAGTTACCAATACTTGTAACGGCCGTTGTGAATTACAAAAAAGCCTAAAACAATTTGATGAGAATGAGAAAAAAATGGAAAACATTCTGAAAGAAAAAGTAGATTTCGTTTACCTCATTCATTCAACACCTTTAGAATTCACGAATAATACACCTACAACTTCAATAACCAAGTTGAACGTTTTTCATACGTCTGGAAAAACCATTTCCAAAACAAATTCGACTTTCAGACCACCCTCCTTTTTAGTATAAATTACTTTTATTTTCAAACTTTTGAATCTAAATTCAATGACTTCCTCATTGAAAAACACTTGTTGTTTAATTTATACTAACAAAAAGTCAATGCTATTTTTAGCCTATCCAAAATTCTTAAACAAAATAAGAATTGGGATATATTTTTTGCTTTGACTTTTAGCTAAAAACCAAATGAAAAAATATATTACAGCCTTATTACTAGTAGGGCAAATCGCTATTGCGCAAAATAAAACCGAAAAAGACAGCACCAAAACCCAAGATTTAGAAACCGTTTTTGTTACCGCCAACCGTACCGCTACCCAACGAAAACAAACCCCAACTGCCATCAGCAAACTAAACGCCAAAACTATTGACGAGGCTAAAGCCGTTGCTGTATTCGAAGTAATCAACAAAATACCTGGCGTATTGATGGTCAATTTAGGGAACGAGCAACACTCTATGGCTATTCGTCAACCTATGACCACAAATGCCTATTATTTATACCTTGAAGAC
>CAUPCW010000174.1:0-3952 GCA_963509895.1 uncultured Flavobacterium sp. | reverse complement strand
GCACTTCAACCCCAAAAAGTTGCGCTATCAATCGTTGCGTAAGCCAAAAATTATCCTCAAAATAAGTGACATTGATAACCACATTGCTATCCTGATTTTGGTAAAATATAATTTTGTTTTCCATAATGGTTTTAAACTTGGGTTTTTGCTTTGAATTATGCTACTTTAGATAAATAGTAAACAATTTATTTTTCTAAATTTAGTTAATTACCTGTTTTATTAAACTCATTATATATTCCAAATCCTTGTCATTTTCTATTTGGATTTGATAATCTCCGTTGCCTCGATGTCCAATTGTGGAAACGTCTTTGGCGATACCTTTTGGATCATCTAACGAACCTATTTTGGTATTTATGAATATTTTCAAGCCTTTCTTTTGCATTTCAATATCTGAAATGTTTGACCCTTTTTTTAAAAGCAATATAATATTTCTAGGGATTATTTAAATTCCATCTTAAAAAAATCAAGGTTATTTAATCTTCAAAAAGATTCTCTAAATCGATAGTGATTAAAGATTTATCCTCAAACAATTTGTTTGACAATCTTTCTATCAAAGCATTAAATTCTCTATCCTCTCTTTCTTCCATTGCAGCTGTTTTGGGAGGTAGAATATTTACATTTTCTGGTTCAACAAAATAAAAATCAATTTCCATCTGTCCACTAAAGTAATCATCTGTCAATAAATGCTCAATAATCACGCATTTTGTATCAAAATCTAATAACACAAATTCTTCTTTCGTGTAGCTTGTAATCATATTATAAATTGCTTTAAATTTTAAATATTTTTAATAGCAAAAACCTCTTTACTAATAGTTTTAAAATTTCTATTTCATTTGTCTTATCAGCCATCGATAAATTTTTAATTAAATTTTTCCAAAATACCTCCTGGCAATGTAGGGGAAGAATCTTCTTTTAATAATCCTGTATCGGTTCTACTAAACAATGATTGCAAAATCATTTTTCTATCTTCTTCATTTACCTCAGTATCTTTTAATAAAGCCAAATAAAAGAATGTAAGTGTATGTCTTTCCTCTGCGTCTCTTGCTAAATGATATGAACTAAACATATATTTTGTTAAAGCTCTAATTGCATACACCAATAAAGAAATCAATGTAATAAATACAATAGACCACCGCACTATACTTACTTCATTACCTTTAAAAACCTTTTGAAATATCCAATCTGGAGAAGTAAATAAAACAATACTTAAGAAAATTGATGACGCAATAACCACCCAAATTAATATAGTTTTTGCTGTATTACCTTGTCTATAATACTTGTCAGACTTAATTTGCCAATATCTTGCAGGCTTTTGAAGTTTTAGATTCGTTTCATATGTTTTTTCAAGTCTAGCTAAAGTTTCGATTTTTTCATCATACCATTTTTTCCATTCTTCATTTTGAGTATTTTCAAACCAATCTTCAAACTTTTGATTTTTCTCTTCTTGTAGTTTGTCTAATTCATTTAAATATTCAGAGTAGTTTTTTACAATATTATTAGTATAATCTGAAAATGTTTTTTGGTTGTCATTAATTTTTTTATTGAAGTAATTACGTACTTGATTTAAACTCTTTTTTTCTTGGTTTGCTCTTGATATCTTATTGGTAAATTTTAGCTCTTCAAACTCAAATGATTTTAGTAGCCCTTTAAAGTAATCCTTACTATTTTGAATTTGAAAATTAGTAGTTAAATAGTTAAATGCACCTTGAAATTGCTCTTTACTTTCATTTAATAATTCTAGTAAAAAACGCAGCTCAGGCGATTCAATTGGAAAAATTTGATTTTCATAATTTGCTAAATAATTAATAATAGTTGAGTTTATTGAATTCCAATTTGCAGAAAAATCTTCAACAGAATTAAAATGATTAGGCAACGTAAGTATTGAATCAAGGTGATTTTTAAAGAAATTAAATGAAACATTTAACTCAATTGGTAAATTGGTTAGTTTTTTCCATCCTCCATATTGGTTAAGGAAATACTCATATACCGAAGATAAACCGATAAGTTCTACGTCATAATTTATATGAGGTAATCGAATAGATAAACTAATTTTATTTATGTCTTCTGAAAATTCTGTTTTTGCAATTTTACTTGTTAGTTCTTTTACTGTCATAAATTACTAATTAACTATTCTAAACAATTACTATTTCCTCCTCCGTAAAGCCAAACAATGAATACACCGTTTGGTCAATTTCTTAATCTGAATAGCCTTCAAAATGACTATCCACACAAACTTACAAAAAATGTATTGGGAACTAACTTCATAAACGGAAGAAAAACAAAATTATCTTACAAGTAATCTGTCTCAGTAAACGATAATTGAAAGGGTAATTTATTAGGATGAAACCAAGTCCGAAAAGTTTATTCCATAAAAAAAGCCCGACATTACTGTCAGGCTTTTAAGCTCCCCCTCTTGGGCTCGAACCAAGGACCCTCTGATTAACAGTCAGATGCTCTAACCAACTGAGCTAAGGAGGAAACTGTGTATTATAATGCGTAGTAGGAACGTTTTTGGTGGCTTTAACTAACATTGTTTGTTTGTCTAAGCGGTTGCAAAGATACACCTAATTTCAAGTTTTGCAAACAAAAAATAAATTTTTTTTGATTTTTTTTACTTGCCAACAATCGCCTTGTAAATGTCGTTTCCGTTAGCAAATAAAAGCAACGAGATAAGTAAAACAAAACCAACCATTTGAGCATTCTCTAGGAATTTGTCACTTGGTTTTTTGCCACTAATGATTTCGTACAACAAAAACATTACGTGTCCACCATCCAACGCTGGAATCGGCAATAAATTCATTACCCCCAACATAATCGATAACAAAGCGGTGATGTTCCAGAAAACTTCCCAGCTCCAAGAACTAGGGAAAATATTAAAAATAGCTGCAAATCCACCCACTTGCTTGTACGCTTTGGTTTCTGGATTGAAAATCATTTTCAATTGTTTACCGTAGCCTAACAATTGGTCTTTCCCTCTTTCAATTCCTACTGGAATCGATTCGAAAAAACCGTATTCTTGTTTGCTGATTTTATAGTAGCCTAATTTTTCTAATGATTCTAATCCTAAACTACCCATATTTATGCCCAATTTCGCTTCTTGGTTCACGATTAGTTGTACAGGAACTTCTTTTTCGTTGCGAATTACAACGGCTGGAAGGGTTTTACCTTTGTTCGCATTTAGGATGGCCTTAACTTGGTCGTAATATTTGGCAGATTGGCCATTTATAGAAACGATAACATCTTTAGGCTGTAATTGTTTATTTAACGATTCTTCAGGAATAGCGGTAACTGCAAACGGCATACGCATACTTACTAAAGGTCCTTTTTCTAATTTTGACAATTGGTCTACAAAATCAACAGGCATTTGAATGGTTTTGGTAGCACCATTTCTTTCGATTTGAACTTGTTTCCCCATGATGATTTTCATGTTGATTTCGTTATCAAATTTTACGATTTTTTCGCCATCAACAGCAAGGATTTTATCACCGGTTTGGAAACCAATTTTTTTCATAACGGGATTTTCTATCAATAATCCGTCTTTCATATCATCGTTAGCCACAAACATTTCGCCATAAGCAAAAGCCATTCCTATATAGATAATGAACGCCAAAATGAAATTTACCGTAACGCCACCCAACATGATAATCAAACGCTGCCAAGCGGGTTTCGAACGAAATTCCCAAGGTTGTGGTGGTAACGCCATTTGTTCCTTGTCCATACTCTCGTCAATCATCCCAGAGATTTTTACATAACCGCCAAGAGGCAACCAACCAATACCGTATTCGGTTTCGCCTATTTTCTTTTTGAGTAACGAAAATTTAAGGTCAAAAAACAAGTAAAATTTCTCTACTCTAGTTTTGAATAATTTGGCAGGAATAAAATGTCCCAATTCGTGAAGAATAATTAATAAGGACAAACTCAATAAAAATTGAGCAAACTTGATAACGATTTC
>CAUPCW010000173.1:0-4135 GCA_963509895.1 uncultured Flavobacterium sp. | reverse complement strand
TTCTTCATTTGATAGAATCCAACAAGCGGGAGGTTTCGTTTCTGTAAATACTTCTGGTAGAACAATGGATGCGAATGCTATTCCAATCCCAAAACACGATGCAGATAGAGCTTTTGAAGCAGCAGCTTGTATTGGTTGTGGTGCTTGTGTAGCTACTTGTAAAAATGGTTCAGCGATGTTATTCGTTGGAGCCAAAGTTTCACAGTACGCACTTTTACCACAAGGAAAAGTTGAGGCTACTAACCGTGTATTGAACATGGTACGCCAAATGGATGAAGAAGGATTCGGAAACTGTACCAACACTGGAGCTTGCGAAATTGAATGTCCAAAAGGAATTTCTTTAGAGAATATTGCTCGTATGAACCGAGAGTTTTTATCGGCAAGTTTGAAATAGTATTTCAATACAGATATCAAAAACGTTCCGACTTTTTCGGGACGTTTTTTGTTTAAGACTACCTTTGTGAATCTCTTTTTATCTTTGCGTATCTTTGTGAAACAGCAAATTATTCAAAATGAAAATTGCACTCATCCAATCGTCATTGTTCTGGGAAAACCAAGAAAAAAACAAAAAAAAACTCGAAGAAAAAATCAATGCAATTGCGGAACCTATTGACCTAATTGTATTGCCTGAAATGTTTACTTCAGGTTTTACAATGCATCCTAATTTGGTAGCAGAACCGATGCAAGGTGAAACGATGGTGTGGTTGCAAAAGTTGGCTAAAGCAAAAAATGCAGCCATCACTGGGAGTTTGGTTATTACCGATAATGGAAATTTCTATAACCGATTGGTGTTCGTTTTTCCTTCTGGAAAAGTACAGTTTTATGATAAAAGGCACTTGTTTACTTTGGCAGGAGAGGATAAAAAGTATACTGCTGGCAAAGATAAAGTAATCATTAATTATTTGGGTTGGAAAATTTGCCCACAGATTTGCTATGATTTGCGTTTTCCTGTTTTTTCACGAAATAGTGAAGAGTATGATGTGTTGCTTTATGTAGCGAACTGGCCCAATACGCGAATTAATGCTTGGGACGCCTTACTCAAAGCTCGGGCGATTGAAAATATGTGTTATACTATTGGTGTGAATAGAATAGGAGTAGATGCCAATCATCATATATACAACGGACATTCACAAGTGCAAGATTATTTGGGTCGGGCTATTATAGAACCACAAGAATCTGACGGTGTTTTTATAGCTACTTTAGAAAGGACTTCACTATTAGAAACCAGGCAAAAATTAGGTTTCTTGAACGATAAAGATGATTTTGAAATCAAGTAAATGGATTAAGAATTCGCTTTATTCAATCACACGAATTACCGTTTTTGGGTTTTTATAGCGTATCGTTACCTTTTGAAAAATCCATTCGTTGCCTTTTTTGTTGGCTGTAAAATCCATTTTTCCCTGCTTATGATTTCCTTTGATTCTAATAGTCGATGCAATAGAAGTGTTATTATTAGAATAAATAATATTACCCTCCAAAATGGCTAATTTATCGATGGCTTCAATAGTTCCGATTGTAGTTTTAACTTTTGGATTCGCATTGGCAATTTCAATCGCTTTTTCAAAAACTTTCGTATCAGAATAGGCTTTAATAAATTGAGGAGCTTCGTTATTTAAGACTGGAAAAATGGTATAAAAAGTCAAAAATAGGATTGCAATTGTAGTTGGAAGTAGCCATTTCCAATTTCGTTTGGTCCAAGAATCATTATTAATTAGATCATTGCTCATCGCTTCTATTTTTTCTTCTTATCCTTGTCCTCTTTCTTTTTTGGCTCAGGCGTGTAAGGAATACTGAGGTCAAAAGATTGCTCCACTTCCCAATTGGCGCGAACATCCACTTCTTTTGAAAAATAAATAACTTCTTCGGATTGTTTTTTTTCTAAAAAATTTCCCGAATCGTATTTTTGATTTTTATTGTCGTCATAGATTGCTCTTAGGGTGTAATTCGCAGGTTCTAAAAATGTGAAGACAACTTTGTTTTCTTTCTCAGTAAATTCTGAGGCTAAAACTTCTCCTTTGGTATTAGTGAGTTCTATAATAATTGGGAATCGTTTCGCATTGTTCAAAACAACCGTTACGTTTCCATAATCCGTTTCGCTTCGGGTGTTGAGTTTAAAGGTTAAGGTGTCATTCGATTTTTCAAAAAAATCAGTCAAAGCACCAGGTAGCAATTTAAATTCATATTTTTCAGAAGGCGCTTTTTTGAAATCAAAAACCAATTTTTGGCAAAAATCATCATATTGATGGGTAAATGCTACTGCTTTGGCAGCACCATCGGTCAGTTTGATTTTGGTAGGATCAATGTTTATTATAGGTGTAGAGGATTCTAAAGTGAATTGATCTCTCAAATTCAAAATTCCAGTTTGAATAGCACTGATGCTCAGGGTATCCTTTTTTTGATTTTTGATTTTTACACTAAAATCATTCATATAACTTTCTTTCTTGATATTCATCAAAAGGGAATCTGCTTTTATAGGTTTGTACCATACTTGTAGTGAGTCTTTTTTGGGAAATTGAGTAACAATACTTTCTAGAATTTCATTGTTGTTTTTCAAGATGATTTTCGGTTTTGACTTCGAAAAATCTTGTTTGCCATCATATGCCATTACCAGTCGGTTTCCTGAGGCTTGGTATGGTTTGTAGGCTTTAAATGGAAGTGCTTCTTTGAATAATTCAATTTCATACACCGTATCATTTGGGATGGTTATGAATTGTTTATGAAACCCAATTTTGTCTGTTTTCGGATTGAATTTATTGTTATTATTACGGTCTTTCATGGCTACCAAAAGGTATTTTCCCGCTTTTAGGTTTTCTAGACGAAACGTTTTTAAACTATCCAATGTATTGGTAATGTATCTAGGAGGGCTAGTATATACCACTGAATCTTTAAATTTTTCATTCACTTCGTACAACATTATAGAAACAAATGATTCTACTTCTTTCTCAAGAGCATCTTTCACTCTTCCGCCAAGGGCAAGCGAATCGATATAAGGTCCCGTAGAGAAAACATACTTGAATTGGTTCAAAGGATTACCTTCGTTGTTGTCGGTAATGCTTTGTCCAAAGTTAAAACTATAGGTTGTATTGGGTTGTAAGGTATCTTTGATTTGAATAGTGAGGTATTTCGTTACGGTAGACGGAATAATCAACGGCTCATTTTTCATCGGCGGCGAAACGATGAGTTGTTTTTCTAGTCCTTTTAGTTTGATATATTCATCAAAAGTGAGTTTGATTTGATTGCCTTTAAAATTAGTGGAGTAATTTTCAGGGAAACTAATTTTAAGGGTAGGAGCAATAGTATCTTTCAAACCACCTGTGATGCTTCCTTTTTTGGCACAGCCAATACAAATGAAAAGGAAAGCAAGTATAATAAAGCGGAAGTTAGATTGCGACATAGCTGTTTAAAATTAGGAAGTACAAAATAACAATTATATTTACTGTAATTAAAATGTTTTTAGGAGTTTTAATGGAGCTGGTTTTGCTAATTTTACCTTAAAATTTAAATTAATGAATAAAATTGAACACATAGGGATCGCGGTTAAAGATTTGCAAGCATCTAATTTGCTTTTTGAAAAATTATTTGGAGCGCCCGCTTATAAAGAGGAAGAAGTAGTCTCTGAAGGTGTAAAAACCTCTTTTTTTCAAAATGGTCCCAATAAAATAGAATTATTAGAAGCTACTAATCCTGAAAGTCCAATTGCTAAATTCATTGAAAAAAAAGGAGAAGGGATTCATCACATAGCCTTTGATGTAACCGATATTGTAGTAGAAATAGCAAGATTAGAAAGTGAAGGATTTGTGGTACTTAATCCAGTGCCAAAGAAAGGTGCCGACAATAAATTAGTCGCTTTTTTGCATCCTAAAACTACTAACGGTGTTTTAATCGAGTTGTGTCAGGAAATTAGATAGTTTTTTTTATTTTATATATTGCTTCATTATCAGTTGATTCCACTTGAGAGGCTCGTGTATAATGATAAAATTCTAAATCCACGACCAAAATATTTGGTCTGAACAAAAAATAGTAGTAATATTGCAAACTCTAAACCGGTCCTATAGCTCAGCTGGTTAGAGCACCTGACTCATAATCAGGTGGTCCCTGGTTCGAGCCCAGGTGGGACCACAAGTAAGAAAACCCT
>CAUPCW010000172.1:0-4137 GCA_963509895.1 uncultured Flavobacterium sp. | reverse complement strand
TCGTATGTTATTTTTTGATTCAAAGTGTATAGCTTTTATAAAATTAACCGCAAGGTTCGCAAAGATTTACGCAAAGTTCACTAAGCTTTGCGGTCATTGCGCTTTCTTTGCGAACCTTGCGGTTAAATAGGCTTTTAATTTTTTTTTGTGTGCAAATAATTTAAAAAACTAAAATATTTCCTCGTTTCAAGGTAACTCAAATTGGATTCGTTGGCATAAGCTTCGCGTTCAAAACTCAGGTTGCGATACGCCAAATTTTTATCTTTGTATTGGTACCATCTTAGCAAAAACTCTAGGCCGTACCAAATAAAAAAAGGGACTATCAGCAATTCGAGTTGTTGTCGCAAATGTATTTTTTCGTGATTGAGGAAAATGAGATTCTCTTTGTATCCTGCTTTTTTAACTAGCACAAACGGAAAAGCAGCGAGACCGCTATATCCTTTTGGAATTAAATATTTAGCAACAATAAGAATCATTTCGCTTTAAAATTTATAGATTTGCAACTGTTGCACCCTTTTATTTAAGGAAAACACCATTCGTTCTAGTAGCACGAACATCTCCAAAAAACAAGTCGCTTATGTTAGAGCAAAGTAATGAAAATAAATTAATCGAGGGTGAAGATTTTTACTTTACTCCCGAAGGCTATAAATGTTTTACCGAAAAGCATCACCTAAAAAGAGGGTATTGTTGCAAAAGCGGTTGCCGTCATTGTCCGTATGGCTATGATAAGAAAACGGGAGGATTTAAGAAGGCAGACAGAAGTTAGAAGTTAGAGGTTAGAAAATTGAAGGCAGAAATTAGTGGTCAGTGCTCAGTTTATAGTGTTTAGATTGAATAAAATACAAAACAGATTGTAGCAATAGCCGGTTAACCAAAGTTCAATAGTCTCGATGAAATGATTGAACTCAAAATATAAAAAAACGCTAAGAAATGGATGTCCTTTCTTTACAATACAGAATCAAAATATACAAGTCCTACCACCGGTCGGACATAAGGTATCCTTAGTCGGTTTTTACCAACTAGAGGGTGATGATATATGCCTAAGTAGTTTTGGAAACAAAAAAGTCCTTGGTCTACGGGTCGCGAGAGGGATAGGAACTGTCCGCCATTGCGGAGTGGATAGCCCGACCGCAATACCGCAAGTGGCCGTATCACGACAATGCTGCATAGGCCACTTGCGGTATTGCGGTCTCGCCCAAATCTTACTAAAAAATATCGCAATTATTTTATTTTCGATTGTAAAAACAAAAAAAGATGACATTTAAAGAACAAATCCAACAAGGAATTCCTGATATTTTACCACAACCTAAGCCGTATGATGCTGCTATAAATCACGCACCGAAACGCAAAGAGATTTTGACGGCTGAAGAGAAAAAGTTAGCGTTGCGCAATGCATTGCGTTATTTTGACCCGAAACATCATTCGGAATTAGTACCTGAATTCTCGGAAGAATTAGAGCAATACGGGCGCATTTATATGTACCGTTTTCGTCCTGATTATAAAATGTACGCGCGTCCGATTGACGAATATCCCGGGAAAAGCGAGCAAGCGAAAGCCATTATGTTGATGATTCAAAACAATTTGGATTATGCCGTGGCACAGCATCCTCACGAATTGATTACGTATGGCGGAAATGGTGCGGTGTTTCAAAATTGGGCACAATACCTTTTGACGATGCAATACTTGTCGGAAATGACCGATGAGCAAACGTTGACGATGTATTCTGGCCACCCGATGGGATTGTTTCCGTCGCATAAAGAGGCGCCAAGAGTTGTGGTGACCAATGGGATGGTGATTCCGAATTATTCGGCACCAGACGATTGGGAAAAAATGAATGCCTTGGGCGTTTCGCAATACGGACAAATGACGGCTGGAAGTTATATGTACATTGGGCCACAAGGTATTGTTCACGGAACGACCATCACGGTTTTGAATGGTTTTAGAAAAATAAAAAAGAATCCAAAAGGCGGTTTGTTTGTGACTTCTGGATTGGGCGGAATGAGCGGCGCTCAACCCAAAGCAGGAAATATTGCGGGTTGTATCACCGTTTGCGCCGAAGTGAATCCAAAAATTACCCACATTCGTCACAGCCAGGGTTGGATTAATGAAGTGATTGAAGATTTAGACGCTTTAGTGCAACGTGTTGCCTTGGCAAAAACCAATAACGAAACCGTTTCTATTGCGTATTTAGGCAATGTCGTAGACGTTTGGGAACGCTTTGACCAAGAAAATATGCATATCGATTTGGGTTCTGACCAAACTTCTTTGCATAATCCGTGGGCTGGCGGGTATTATCCAGCGGGCATTTCGTTTGAGGAAGCCAATGAAATGATGGCCAACCAACCGGAACTTTTTAAAGAAAAAGTGCAAGAAACATTACGTCGTCACTCAGCGGCTATCAACAAACATACCGCAAAAGGCACGTATTTCTTTGATTACGGCAACGCCTTTTTACTAGAAGCCTCAAGAGCGGGAGCCGATGTTATGGCTGAAAATCCAACGCTTGGTAGGGAATTCAAATATCCTTCGTACGTGCAGGATATTATGGGACCTATGTGTTTTGATTATGGATTTGGTCCTTTCCGTTGGGTATGTACCTCAGGAAAACCAGAAGACTTGGCCAAAACCGATGCTATTGCTTGTGCGGTTTTAGAGAAAATGATTGAAACTTCACCTGTTGAAATTCAGCAACAAATGCAGGATAACATTCAGTGGATTAAAGGTGCTCAAGAAAATAAATTAGTGGTAGGTTCACAAGCGCGAATTTTATACGCCGATGCCGAAGGTCGTACTAAAATCGCCGAAGCATTTAACCAAGCCATTGCTAAAGGCGAAATAGGTTATGTGGTTTTAGGTCGTGACCATCACGATGTTTCAGGAACCGATTCGCCTTACCGAGAAACTTCGAATATTTATGACGGTTCAAGATTTACCGCTGATATGGCCATTCATAATGTGATTGGTGATAGTTTCCGCGGCGCTACTTGGGTGTCTATTCACAACGGCGGTGGTGTGGGCTGGGGAGAAGTTATCAATGGTGGCTTTGGTATGGTTCTTGATGGTTCCAAAGAAGCTTCTAAACGTTTGGCATCAATGTTGTTTTGGGATGTCAACAACGGAATTTCTCGCAGAAGCTGGGCGCGTAACGAGGGTGCAATTTTTGCTATCAAACGCGCTATGGAAGTAGAACCTTTACTAAAAGTGACACTTCCGAATGCTGTTGAAGATCATTTGCTATCATAGGTTTCCTTTTGAAATCTTCATAACAAATCCGTTTTTTGAAAGGTACTGATGGTTTTAAACTAAACATTTTGATAGTAATAATCTAATGTTAAAAAAACTATCTTGAACTGAAAATAGATTATTTTGCAGTAGAAAGCGAGAATCATAATAGATAATAACTTAAACAATATCCATATGAAACCTATATCATTATTTGCCTTAGTGCTAGTTGTTTTTTTTAGTTCTTGTAGTTCCGTTAGAGTATATTCGGATTACGACAAAAATGTAGATTTTTCTCCTTACAAAACCTATGCATATTATAAATCGGGTATTGATAAAGTAGAGATTTCTGATTTGGACAAAAAACGTATTTTGAGAGCCATTGACCAACAAATGGCAGCCAAAGGATTCACAAAAAGCGAAACGCCTGATTTGCTAATCAATATTTTTACCAAATCAAGAGAGCAAGTTAGCGTAAACCAATTCAACGCTGGCTGGGGTTACGGCTGGGGCTGGGGTTGGAATCCTTGGATGATGGGTGGTAACCAAACCACCGTTTCTACCTCTACTGAAGGCACCTTGTTTATCGACCTCATCGATGCTAAAAAGAAAGAAATGATTTGGCAAGGTGAAGGCATTGGAACTTTAACTAAAAACACGGACAAAAAAGACGAAGTAGTAGCTGAATTTGTTGGAAAAATTTTAGCACAATATCCTCCTGTGAAAAAATAAATCGCGGTGCATACCTTATTTGTTTATATTTGCGGTATCCCATTTTTATATGAAAAACAATAACACAATTATTAGCAGCATTTCAATTATCATTCGATGAGAATGTGAGGCGCTGTATAGTATTAACAATAACAATATAGAACCTCCCAATTGGGAGGTTTTTTTTTAGATATGACACAAAAC
>CAUPCW010000171.1:0-4203 GCA_963509895.1 uncultured Flavobacterium sp. | reverse complement strand
GCATACGTTTTTCCAGGTCAAGGCGCACAGTTCACAGGAATGGGCAAAGACTTATATGAGAACTCTCCATTAGCCAAAGAATTATTCGAAAAAGCCAACGAAATTTTAGGTTTCCGCATCACCGATATTATGTTTGAAGGCTCAGCAGAACAACTAAAAGAAACCAAAGTAACACAACCTGCGGTATTTTTGCACTCGGTTATTTTGTCCAAAACTTTAGAGAATTTCGAACCAGAAATGGTCGCCGGACACTCTTTGGGTGAATTCTCTGCCTTAGTAGCCAATGGCGCTTTGTCTTTTGAAGACGGATTGAAATTAGTATCTCAAAGAGCTTTGGCAATGCAAAAAGCGTGCGAAATTACCCCTTCGACGATGGCTGCTGTTTTGAACCTAGACGACAAAATAGTAGAAGACATTTGCGCTTCGATTGATGGTGTTGTAGTGGCGGCAAATTACAACTGTCCTGGTCAATTGGTGATTTCTGGGGAATACAAAGCCGTAGAGTTGGCTTGCGAAAAAATGAAAGAAGCAGGTGCCAAAAGAGCCTTGATTTTGCCTGTTGGTGGTGCTTTTCACTCTCCAATGATGGAGCCGGCTAGAGAAGAATTAGCAGCAGCTATTGAAGCCACTACTTTTGCTACGCCGATTTGTCCAGTATACCAAAATGTAACGGCAAGTGCGGTTTCTGACCCTAACGAAATCAAGAAAAACTTAATCATTCAGCTAACTGCTCCAGTAAGATGGACACAATCCGTGCAACAAATGATTACTGACGGTGCAACGCTATTTACCGAAGTAGGGCCAGGAAAGGTATTGACTGGACTGATTGGAAAAATCAATAAAGAAGCTGCTACTGCAAATGCTTAAAAATATAAGATAACAGATTGCAGAATTTAGATAGCAATTCTTATCAACAGCATCCTCATAAACGTAAAGTTTGTGGGGATTTTTTGTTTACCTTTAGTTCTCAAAAAAATAACAACCCATAAAACCCAATTGATTATGAGAAAAGTAATTTTAGGATTGGCATTTTTAGCTGTAGTAACCGTTTCTTGCAAGGAAGAAACCAAAGAAAAATTGGATGACGCCAAAGAGGCAGTAACCTCTGAAGTAGAAGAAAAAATAGATACTGCCACCGTAAAAGTAGAAAAAGCAGTAGATACTCTACAGGCCAAAACGAGCAAAGTACTCGAAAAAGGCGCTGAAAAACTAGACAAAGCCGCTGACAAAATGAAAGAAGCTGCTAAAAAGTAACAAAAAAGCCGAATCCTTGGGATTCGGCTTTACTTTTATTTACAACTCGGTAGCGTCTTTACAATGATTATTGCTAATTCCAGTAATCAAAATAGCGGTTGCTTTCTTTTCGAAAAAAATGTACCAAGTAGTTCTTTTATTCGATTTGTAAAAAATATAATAGGTGCCTAAATAAGAAAGTGATGAAGGTGTTTTTTTATGTGGAAAACTAGCTATTTCTGAAACTATAAAATCAACAATTTTATTTACATAAACTTGCGCATTCTCACTATAGCTAAAATACTCTTCTTCAAAAAGCACATATACTAATTGATCTAAATAATTCGAAACCTTATCAGCAAAAATTATTTTTTCCAAGGATAGGCTTTTATTCTTTTGAGCATCTCGGCTTTGAACTCTTCTGGAGTCAATCCATTAGCGAACTCCGTATCGAAATCAAATGTAGCTCGATCTATTCCTTTCGGCTTCACCTGCGATGATTCATAAACCACGGCAGGGTCTTCTACTTTGGGCAATTTTGAGAATGTTTTTTTAGCACTCATTCCTTTATATTTTTACCTAACGAATTTACAAATAGTTCTTTAAAGAAAAAAACACCAAATTATCAATCGATACTTTGGTGCTTCTTACTGATTACTTTTTATTGATCACTGAGTACTATTTATGAACGTATTTTCTGTTCCCATTTCCAAGCACTTGCCATGGCTTCATCAAGTGTAGACTCCGCTTTCCATCCCAAAACCGTATTGGCTTTGTGCGTATGGGCATAGGCTTCAGTAATATCACCTTCTCTACGAGGTACAATTTTATAAGGTAGTTTTAGACCACTTACTCGCTCAAAACTCTGAATCACTTCGAGTACAGAACTTCCTGTGCCCGTTCCAAGATTAAAAGTTTCGACTTTGTCAGTATTTTTCTTTTCTAACAAGCGTTCTAGAGCAATAACGTGTGCTTTGGCCAAATCAACTACATGAATATAATCGCGAACCGCTGTTCCATCTTGCGTTGGATAATCATCTCCAAAAACTGATAATTCTTGGCGCAAACCAATTGCAGTTTGTGTAATAAAAGGCACTAAATTTTGTGGCACACCAATAGGCAATTCTCCAATTGCGGCAGTTGGATGGGCTCCGATAGGATTGAAATAGCGCAATAAAATCGCATTTATTGTAGATGCTTTTGCAGTATCTCTGATGATTTCCTCCCCTACTTTTTTGGTATTCCCGTATGGCGAGATCGGTTGTTGTACCGGAGCATCTTCGGTAATGGGCATTTTTTCGGCCTGACCATAAACGGTACAAGAGGAACTAAATATAAAGGAAGCCGCATCTTTTTGCTGTAATTCTTGCAAAAGATACACTAAGGCTGTAATGTTATTTTCGTAATACAATAACGGATTCTCAACACTTTCTCCTACCGCTTTGGAAGCTGCAAAATGAATGACTCCAGCAATGTCTGAATATTCTTTGAAGAGCGCCTGTACGGATGCTTTGTCGCGCATATCAATATTTTTGTAATGCGGCGTAATTCCAGAGATGCTTTCGATTCCTTTGAGAACATCGATAGACGAATTATATAAGTTATCGACGATTAGGACTTCGAATCCTTTTTTTTGCAATTCCACTACGGTGTGAGAACCGATGAAGCCTAAGCCTCCTGTAACCAATATTTTCATAATTGTGTGGTTTGGGTTAGCCCTGATGGAAGCGGCATCCTTGCTTGGTCTCGTTTTTTCTACGAGACCAAGCAAGATACAGCGTACAGCAGGAAATAGCTCCTAAAAACTATCCTAAAAATTCTAAAACACTATCGGTAATAAATTTAATTTGCTCGTCATCAAGCTCAGTGTGCATAGGTAAAGATAACACTTCTTGCACCAACTGATTCGTAACTGGAAAATCTTCTTCTTTGTAACGCGGGTCCAAATAAGCCTTTTGTGCGTGCAAAGGAATTGGATAATAAATAGCACATGGAATACCTTTATCCAACAAATGCTGCATCAATCCATTGCGATCTGCATTGATGATGCGCAAGGTATATTGATGAAAAACATGACAATCACAGATATCGCAAATACTTGGCGCAATGATATTGGCGTGATCTTGAAAAGCCAAGGTATATTTGCGAGCGGCATCTTGACGCGCTTTATTATATTGATCTAACAACGGTAATTTAGCATTCAAAACTGCTGCTTGAATACTATCCAAACGCGAATTTACACCCACCACATCGTGATGGTATCTTTCGTACATTCCGTGGTTTACAATACCACGAAGGGTGTGTGCCAAAGCGTCATCGTTCGTAAAAATAGCGCCACCATCGCCATAACATCCTAAGTTTTTAGAAGGGAAAAAGGAAGTCGCTCCTACATGACCGATAGTTCCTGCTTTCTTTTTGGTACCATCTAAAAATTTACAATTGGCACCAATAGCCTGTGCATTATCTTCGATTACATACAAATTATGCTCCTTGGCCAAAGCCATAATCGCTTCCATATTGGCTGCACGACCAAACAAGTGTACGGGTACAATCGCTTTGGTTTTTGGAGTAATGGCTTTTTTTATTGCCTCTAAAGAAATGTTCATGTTGTGCATATCAACATCTACCAAAATGGGAGTCAGTTGTAATAAAGCGATTACTTCTACGGTTGCTGCAAACGTAAAATCGGCAGTGATTACTTCGTCTCCAGGCTGTAATCCTAATCCCATCATAGCAATTTGCAAAGCATCGGTACCATTGGCACATGGAATGACGTGTTTTACGCCCAAATAGGTTTCTAATTCTTTTTGAAAAGTATGTACTTCTGGGCCGTTGATGTAAGTATTCGTATCTAAAACGTTTTGAATTGAGGTATTTACAACGTCTTTTATTTTATCATATTGACTTTTTAAGTCAACCATTTGGATTTTTTTCATTGAAAAATAATTTAAAGTTTGAAAACAAAGTAGG
>CAUPCW010000170.1:0-4319 GCA_963509895.1 uncultured Flavobacterium sp. | reverse complement strand
GAAACAGGACATAAGAAACGGTAAGCGGTAGTTCTACATACTTGAGATTTTGTGCTATATCCCCAGATGAAAAGGCCATTGGATTGAATGCTATTGACTTGGTTTGAGCAAGGAAAACATAGTCTGAATTGGTAGAAATAGTGTTTACATCTGTTTTATCAGCCACAATTACGCCATTGATTCCGGCCCCTTGTACCATTTGGTTGTTGTAATACGATACTCCTTTTAGTTGTTGTCCTAATTCGTTAAGTTTTAAACCTGAACCTACAGCCCATTTTTTATTCAATTTGTACTGTGTTGTTACACCATACGTTTTACCTTGTTGTGCTTGTCCTCTAGCTCCTAGAGTTTGTTGATTGCTCAAATTTTGAGACGTATTTAGTCCCGCTACTACTTGCATGGACCATTTTGATAGTGCTTCTTGCTTTTTATCTTTTTTCTCCTTTGGTTCTTTGTCTTCTCCTTTTGCTTTTTGTTCTAAAATTGCGAGCTCCTGTTGGATTTGCAATTGCTCTTTTGTTTTAGCCTCCGTATTTGTTACCGTTACCGCTGTGGTTTTGTCTGTGAACTTGTTCTCTAATTCAATTTCGTTTGAAATTTTATTACTTGGTTGTCCATTTAGTGTCTTAGTACCCGCCTTGCTTTCATTGGTAGCTGCATTAAAATCGACCTTTGAATTCGTTTGACCAGCATTTACTGTAGCCGCAATTGCAGCGCTATTTCCTTGCAATTGGCTATTGTTTTGGCTTGTATTGCTTTTTGGATGCTTATTGGCAAAAGGAGAAAGATTCTCTTCCTTGCCTGCATTCGCAACACTATTGGGCACTTGTTTGAGTCCATTGTTTTTGGAACCTTTGTTCGTTGGTACTCCAATTACTTTAGAATAAGTACTTGATGGAAGTGTTGGCAACGAATCATTGGTTACTGTAACAACGGCATTGTCTGTATTTGCTTTTTTGGATGAATGGATTGGTGATGGTGCTGCTTTGTACACTGTTTTTGTAGCTTCGCCAGCTCCTACGCTATTTGGTAAAATATCTGGGCTGGTTTGAAAAAACAAATAGGCAGGAATCCCCATTCCTACCAACAAACTGGCCGCAGCAAACCACCACACCAAAGCTCTTTTTTTCTTTTTGGGTTTTTCCAATTCTTTTTCTATAGCATCCCAAAGTTCTGGTGGTGGGATACTAGAGAAGTCTTCCATTGAAGAAAATAAATTTTCAATCTTTTCTTTTTTCATGCTGTTTTAGAATTAAATGCGGCTAAAATTCTTCTTTTCAGGTGCGTTTTAGCACGATTCAAGTTTGATTTCGAAGTGCTTTCAGTAATGTTAAGCATAACCGAAATCTCTCTATGTTTTAGTTTTTCGAAAACATAAAGGTTAAAAACCAATCGGTATTGATCCGGTAAATCTTGTATGTATTCTAGTAATTTTTCTTCGCTAAGTGAAAGTTTATCTATTTCCTCTTCTTCAAAACTTTCGTCAATTGGGTCATCATATCCGTCTAATAAAAAAAGGTTTTTTCTGTTCTTTTTTAAGGTTTCGATGCATTTATAAATAAAAATTCTCTTTAACCACCCTTCAAAACTCCCTTCAAATTTAAACTGATACATTTTTTGATAAGCAATTACAAAAGCTTCTTGAAAAACATCTTTGGCATCGTCTTCATTTTTCATATACTTCAAACAAAGACCATAGAGAACAGGAGCGAACAACTGATAGATTTTCTGTTGTCCGACCCTGTCGTTTTCTACACACTTTTTAATAAGTATTTCTAAATTGTCTTTCAATTCGTCTTAAATAATACCTTTTGGAGGCAATACAGTTATACAAAAGTAACGTTATTCTTTTTGGCTAAGCAATACCAATTTAAAACGATTAATTCTTGGTTTTTAACGTCGCTATTTTTTCTTGAAGTCTTTTCTTAAAACTGATAACTGCTGAACTTTGATCTGTAGTATCATCATTATCCAAATAGATTTTGGTTACTACACTTCCTTGATGCCATTCGAAGTAAATTCCTCCTTGATCGTGTGAATCTGGTGTGCCAAAGGTTTTAGTTTGTCCTTTTAGGCTGGTAATTTCACTAGGTATTCCGCCTACAAAAGTTGAATATTCCTCTTTGTAAACCAAAGCATTAAAACCATATTTAGCCATATCATAATCACCATACACAACGTCCTTAAAGCGAAGCACTTTTTTTACATCCAAACGATAAAATTCTTGACACGCGCTTCCTGTACAAGCACCTCTAAAACTTCCTATAATTGCGTATTCATTATTTTGTCCTACACGTTGTAAATACACTGGCTTTGATGTTTTAGGAATAGCAATAACGTCTTTAGGATAAGTTGCTCCTGGAGTTACAGGATCACCTGCCTTTGGTGCAATTTCATAAAACGAAACTACAACTTCACAATTTGTCTCTACCACTGACTGTATTTTTATAGCATAACCATTTGATGGTTTTTGTCCAGCAAAAAGGCCTACCAAACTTGTGGTAGTAAAATCAATCACCGCTGGAGGCGTACAAGGTTTGAAGGTAGCATTGAACTTTTCTTGAGAATTGATTATAATGGCTTTTGATTCTACCGTTTCTGTAATCAATGTGTTGCAAGTCGAAAAACTCTTAAAAGCCACATTCTTGGCATCCCCACAAGAAATTGAATCCGATTCAGAGTTTAAGGAACAAGAGGTAAGCCCTATTGCTATCGCGATAAAAAGAACTATTTTTTTCATTGTAAATGTATTTTGTTTGTTTCTTTCATAGAGGAGGCTTGGAACGAAAGGTTGCGTTGAAAAACAAAAAATAAATTAATTAATTCTCGAAAAAAGGAATTGATATTAATTCTTACTTTTACTTTTCAAAAAACTATCCTCCATGTCTGAATTATTTTCTTTTTTATTGGTTTTTATCATTGCGCTTGCCCTTGGTCTTTTTATTGGAAAACTACTGTTTTCGGCTCGTTTTGAGTCACAAAAAATAAGCTTGGAGGAGAAAATCAATGCTGCTCAACATTTGCTACAACAACAAAAAGAACAAGCTACAATCGATAAAACTGCTTTTGAAAAACAATTACAAAATAGCCTTCAAGAAAAAGAATCCATTCGAAATGAAAAAGATAGTTTGGCCATTCAGCTTTCCAAAAAAGAAGTAGATTTTGATAATTTACTAGAACGACATAAAGAACAAAAAAATGAAGTGGAACAACTTCAGGAAAAATTCACGAAAGAATTCGAAAACTTAGCCAATAAAATTCTTGACGAAAAATCGAATAAATTCACGGAACAGAACAAGGAAAACATGAAGAATATCTTGAGTCCCCTTCAAGATAAAATTCAATTATTCGAGAAAAAAGTAGAAGATACCCACAAAGAAAGCATTGACTATCATGCAGCACTGCGTCAGCAAATTGTTGGTTTGCAACAAATGAATCTTCAAATGAGTAAAGAAACCTTAAACCTTACCAAAGCATTAAAAGGAGATAGTAAAATGCAAGGAAATTGGGGTGAACTTATTTTGGAAAGGGTTTTAGAAAAATCGGGATTGGAAAAAGACAGAGAATATTTTGTACAACAATCGCATACCAATGCCGAAGGAAGCAGAGTATTTCCCGATGTCGTTATCAATTTACCCGATGGAAAAAAAATGATTGTCGACTCTAAAGTGTCTTTGACTGCTTACGAAAAATACATTAATGAAGAAGACGATAATTTAAAAGCTGGATTTTTAAAAGAACACATTCAATCCATAAAGCGCCACGTAGAGCAATTGGGGGATAAAAATTATCATGATTTGTACCAAATAGAAAGTCCCGATTTTGTGTTGCTTTTCATTCCTATGGAGCCTGCTTTTGCTTTAGCATTAAATGACGACACTACCTTGTACAACAAAGCATTTGAGAAAAATATCGTAATCGTAACTCCTTCTACGCTATTGGCTACTTTACGTACTATTGATAGTATGTGGACCAACCAAAAACAACAAGAAAATGCCTTTGAAATTGCACGACAAGCTGGGGCACTTTATGATAAATTTGAAGGTTTTGTGGCTGATTTGATTAAAATAGGAAAGAAAATTGACGAAAGCAAAGTTGAATATGGAGCTGCTATGAATAAGCTAGTGGATGGCAAAGGGAACCTGATTGTGAGTGTAGAAAAATTAAAAAAGATGGGGGCCAAAGCCAAAAAATCATTACCTGAAAATGTTCTAAAAAGAGCTGAAAATGATACAAACAACCTTATAAACTAAAACAAATGAAAAAAATTGCTGCTTTATTGCTACTCGCTGGAGTACTAATCGTTTCTATTTATATGG
>CAUPCW010000169.1:0-4342 GCA_963509895.1 uncultured Flavobacterium sp. | reverse complement strand
AATTGAAATGAGACCAACTATACCATTGAAACCATTCCAAGCGGAATCAAAGTAATAAAAAAGAAAAAGAAAAACACCACCAAAAAGCAATGAAAACAAGGGTCCGGCACCCAAAATTCTTGCAAATTGTATCTTTAAATTGCCCTCTAATTTTATGGGTGATGTGGCAGAAATACCACCAAAGTATTGCATTTCTTTATTGAAAAAGAATCGTACTCGCTGGTTTTCTCTTTTCAAACCAAAGAAAGCCACAACAAACAATTGTAATTGATGTTTTTGCAGAAGTCCTGCTGTTAAATGTCCTAATTCGTGCAAAGCAATAGCAAAAAACGGACCCACTAAAAGTGAAACAATGAAAGCAAAAGTCTCAAAATCACCTTTGGGATAGAATTTGATAAGGAGTTCTTTGGGGAGGAAATGTAAAAAAGTAAACATCGCAATACCTCCAATTACCATTGCTAGTAAAGCTTCGAGTACCATTTTTTTATTCATAACATAATTATTTTAGTTGTTCTTTGATGCGACTTTTAGTTAGTGCTTATTTAAGTCAAACGTTACAACTAGGTTATGAAAAGGGGAGTTGGTATTTTACACATCAATAGCGTCATAAACCACAACTTTTTGCCAGAGATGCGAATACTTTTTGATAAAGTCTTGGTGAATTGGGTGATCTTGATACGTTTTTTGTCCTTTTTCATCTTCAAAAAAAAGAAGTTCTGAGACATCCCAAGAGGTATCTACCACTTCGCGTTTTTCGGTCGAGGCCAAAAGGCCCACGTGAATTTGTTTCACCGTCGGAATAGCTGCTAAGGTTTTGAGTCCTTCAATTAGTTGTGCTTTGTCGGCGGTAGCATTGGGATTTTTTAGCCAAAAAAACACATGATGCAATAAAAACTTTGCTTGTTTTGGGCTAGTGTTCATGGCCAATCCTACACTTGCCACACCGGCCAAAGCAGTTGATGCGATAAATCGTCTACGTTTCATTTCTTCTGATTTAAAAGTATATAGAATGTAAATATCGAAATAAATACTACATGAGTGGTTAAATTTTTGAAAACAGATTTAAAAAAAACACCCAAACAACTAAACTACATTTGGGTGTTTGAAAAGAAAGGAGCTTATTTTTTAATTACTTTTTTGACAGTACTTTTAGTATTGGAAGTAATTTGTATCAAGTAAACTCCAGAGGACTCGTTGACTAATTGTATTTCGGTATTTTCGTTAGTTGTTTTGAGCTCAGAGATGATTTTTCCATCGGGAGCGATTACTGTAATGGTAGATTTCTCTGGAGTTATCAGGGTAAATTTGTCTGAACTAGGATTTGGATACACGGTTATTTTTGAATTTTCTAAATCGAAATCACCTGTGGCCAAAGTAGTATTTTGTGGCAAATAGAAATTACCTGTTAGCAAAAACAAATACAAGGACTTGAGGGTTTGATTAAAGTAACTATTGGGTTCATTTAGCGATTTCAAATCGGTGTAGGAAGCATCCATATGGGATTGGTTTTCGCCTCCCATGGCAGCACAAGCAAAAGCGCCTACAAAAGTTGCATTATGCCATTGTCCACTCAAGCTACCGTTTTGATTATAGCCGTCTTTTATATTACTGGAGCCACCCAAATTAACCCTAACAAAGTCAGATGATTTTTTCACATAAGATTTTGCTTCAGCATTTCCATTCCAAACATAATCAACCGCTATGCGCCAAGGAGTTCTAGCGGCGTCATAACTGTATGTTTTTCCTTCTTTGTTGTAACCACTAGCTTGTGGCGAATAGGCACCAGAGGCTTGACACCAGTCTGAGACTAATCCGCCAACAGCATTGTTTTGGGACAAATTGTTGTTGATGATCGTATAACATTTTGAAGCTACCGAATCCCAAAAAGGGCTATCATTGGTATAATTTCCGAAAGCTCTAAAATAGGCTGGGGCAAAATAGGAAGGATTGGTAATTTGGCTGCCCCCAAACTGGTCTCCTGGTTTAAGCACAAAAGTATTGGCTTCAATTTCGTGAGTTTTAATAGTGGCAATTAAAGATTTTGCTTCGTTTTTGTAGTTTATAGTTCCAGTACTTGCCCACTGATAATCAGCTACAATTAGAGCAAAAGCAACATCAAGTTCAGCATCTGTTGCGCCATTGGCTCCATTTACCCCGGAACACCCATTGATTTTCCAGTTCATGACTCCGTTAGTATTGACATTATCTTTATAGTATAACCAAAGACCATCAAACAGTGTTTTATCGGCAGCATACACGCTTAGTAGCATTCCGTAGCCAATACCTTCTGAGACCGTTTCGGAAGGATTGTCAAACTTGATGCGATACCTTCCATTGTTGCAAGCTGTGACAAAATTGGTTTTCCAAATGTTGTAATTGTCTAAGGCATCTTGGCCATTTTTGGCAGATGCCATTAGTCCGTTGGGGTAAATCTTGTTAGCCGGAAAGGCTTGAGTTTGGCAATAGCTTTTTAGGCTAAAAAAAACAACTGCCAGGAGTAGTAGGTTTTTCATAGTTAATAGGTTTAGTAGAATAGGAAAACGCCATTGAAATACAAGAGCAGTTTCAAATTCAAAGATTTAGGGATGATAAAAGTAAGAATTATAATAATAGAAAAAGCCAAAACCGAAAAATTAGGTCTTCGATTTTGGCTTTTAATTATGATTTGATGTTTTTTGATTTTACTTTTTCAAAATCCAGTCACTCATAGTGTTGAGTACTTTTGGCGCAATGGTTTGCTCAATCGTAGCATATTCCGCCACGGTTCCTGTTTTGGCTTCTTGAAATAAGTGGTTGAGGCCTTGAAGTTCTGTAATTGTTGCTTTTTTGTTACCCGCTTTTTGAAGTGAAGCTTGTATTCCGGCCAAATTCTCTGCTGATTTTACTTGAACATCCAAAGTGCCATTGAGGGCTAATACCGGAATTTTTATTTTGGACCAATAGGTGTCAGGATTGAATTTTAAAAAATAAACATACCAAGGATTCGTTATCGAGTTGGTTTGTTGGGATACAAATTCATCGATTTGATTTTCTGTTAGCCCTTGATTTTGGGTTAGTTTTTTGAATTCTTGTTTGATATAGTCTTTAAAATCTGTTTTTAAGTTATTTCCGGAGTAGTTTATGATATAAGCATATACTTTTTCATTGAAAGCAGTGGATGTGGCAATTTGGCTGGCATTGGCTCCTTCAGCTTTCATAATCGATTGGCTTTGTAAGAGCATCATTCGGTCAATAGGAATACCTGGGCCTGCCATTGAAATAACAAATTGCACTTTTTTGTTGTCATTGGCTACCATTGGAGCAATTAATCCCCCTTCACTATGACCAAGTAAACCAATATTTTTATAGCCTTTTGCATAAAGAAAATCAACAGCAGAAGAGATGTCACCAGCAAAATTAGCTGAAGTGTCTTCGGGGCTTCCTTTGCTAGATCCACCAATACCGCGATCATCTAGTCGTAATACACCAATACCTTTTTGGGCAAAATCATTTGCAATAACCGCAAAAGGTTGATGACCAAATAATGTTGAATTTCTGTCTTGTGCGCCAGATCCTGTAATTAGGATTACCACAGGAAAGGACTTTTTGTTTTTGGGCAATGTCAAAGTTCCTGCAAGTGTATTTTTATCTTTTGGATTCACAAAAGTCACCTCTTCAATGGGATAATCAAAAGGCGGTTGAGGTTCTTGAGGGCGAACAAGTGCTTTTGTCTCGGCTTTCATTTTGGTCAGTACTAAAGGAAAGGCCGCACCGTTTTGGACAAAAGTCCCTTCAATAGCTGTACCGTTAAACAGACCACTATATTTCAAATTAAGATTTGGAGCGATTAGTTGTAATTCGTTATTTACGAATAGTGTTTCTTTTACGGGAATACCCTTAGCGCCTTGCATCGGACTATCAAGAGTGGTTTGAAACGAATCTCCGTTTTTTTGGATGTTAAAAATCAAAGGTAAAGAAGTTCCTTGAATACTAAGATTACCTTCCCAAGATCCTTGAATTTCTTGACCAAAAATGGATTGAAAGCATAAAAAAAGAAAAAATAATGTGCTTTTTGTTTTCATTGAACGTGATGTATTGTTTTTGTTTTCAAATAAAAAAGCCCAAATACAGTTGTATTTAGGCTTACTATAATAATACTTTAGAGCAAAATTACTCTTTTGTATCTTCTTCTTTCTTGTTAGCTGGCTGATCGTCTTTGGCCGCGTTTTTGAATTCTTTAATTCCGCTTCCTAAACCTTTCATTAATTCTGGAATTTTTTTACCTCCAAAAAGTAATAAAACAACTGCTAGTATAACTAGGATTTCTGTAACTCCAAATCTTCCCATGATTGTATTTTTTATT
>CAUPCW010000168.1:0-4419 GCA_963509895.1 uncultured Flavobacterium sp. | reverse complement strand
GAAACATTGCACAATCACTTCCGATTTTTTCTCAAAAACAAAAAACAATTCCGATTGCGCTCTTGGCGTAACCGAGTTATAGGATGTTTCTAGAATTTTAAAATGAAAAGCTTCTGAAAATAACTGTTCGTATTCGGTTTTGCTTCCACCAAAAGGCGGACTGACCTCAAAATTGCGATTAAAAAGTAGCCCCGCTTTTTTTCCATTTTTGGATAACAATTGATGCATTTTCCAAACGTATTTTTGACGCATTTGCGGAGGCAAAGCACAAAAGAAAGTTTGTTCCAAAATCAAATCATAGCTACCCTTATGTTCAAAAAAATCCCCCTGAATGATACGAATAGCATTAGTATTTTTGAATTTTTCTTTTAATTTTTCAACTAGAGTCGGAGCAATATCAATCACTGTAATGTTGGTAAACCCTTTTTCCAAAAGGTATTCCGCTTCATACGTATTCCCACAACCCGGAATCAATACCGAAATCGTAGTGTCTTTCAATTGGTCAACATACGCTTTGATTGGTGGAGAAATCGTTCCCAAATCCCAACCCGTAGTTTCAGATTGGTATTGTAAATCCCAATACGATTCGTCTAATGGTTTCTCGCAACTCGTTACGCAACAGTTCAATTCTTTCATTTATATTTTTTTACAAGTTGTAATTCTAAATGGAGCATACAACGGACAAAAACTAATAAAACTCGTTAACACAAATATCAAAGCTAATCCTAATCCAATCATCCCTATAGTTCCCTCAATTACTTTGAAATAGTATAAAGCAAAAAGCAAGACGGCTATAAAAACTCGAATTCTTTTGTCGGTAACACCCATGTTTTTTTTCATGATGATTAATTTTAGTTATTAATGTACTATTTGTTCAAGAATTGTCTTTTTTAAGTATTATTTTACTTCTTGTATTTCTAACCGCAAGGTTCGCTAAGGATTACGCAAAGAACGCAAAACCTCTAACTTCTAATCTCTAACTTCTAATCTCTAACTTCTAATCTCTAACTTATTTCAACACTTTACTTTGGCAAACAAAATCGGTTTTAGGAACTGATGTTTTTGCTATAGCGCCAAAACCGCCTTCAATTTCAGTGAAATTTCTAAACCCTCTCGCTTGCAAAATAGAAGCCGCAATCATACTGCGATATCCACCTGCGCAATGCATAAAGAAATGTTGTTTCGGGTCGATAGTGGTTATCCAGTCATTTATGGCGGATAAGGGTTTATTATATGCTTCGGCTACGTGTTCTGCGCTGTATTCGCTTTCTTTTCTAATATCAATGATAACATCTTTATCGGTGTTTACCTTTTGTTCGAACTCAGTAGCTGAAATTCTATGGATAGTGTCAATTTCTTTATTGGCTTTTGCCCATGACTCAAAACCACCTTCAAGATGCCCTAAAATATGGTCAAAACCTACGCGACTCAATCGCGTTACAGTTTCTTCTTCACGTCCTTTTTCAGTGACCAATAGCAGCGGTTGTTGCACATCGGCAATCATAGCGCCTACCCAAGGGGCAAAATCACCATTAATTCCAATATTAATAGATTGTGGTATAAATGCTTTGTGAAAATCACCACTATTGCGCGTATCTAAAACTAATGCGCCAGTTTCATCGGCTATTCTTTCAAAATCTGTTGAAGAGAGCGCTTGCATACCGTTATGCAAAACATTTTCAAAACTTTCGTAGCCTTTTTTGTTCATGGCCACATTCATACCAAAATAGGCTGGAGGGGGAAGCAAACCATCGGTTACTTCTTTTATGAATTCGGCTTCGGTCATGTTGGCTCTTAAGGCGTAATTGGTAGCTTTTTGCTGCCCAATTGTAGAAACTGTTTCTTTGCTCATGTTTTTGCCACAGGCACTTCCAGCACCGTGAGCAGGATATACAATCACTTCATCAGCTAGTGTCATGATTTTATCTCTCAACGAATGGAATAAAATACCTGCCAATTGTTCCTGTGTCATTTCAGCGGCTTTTTGTGCCAAATCTGGTCGTCCTACATCCCCAATAAATAAGGTGTCACCGGAGAAAATAGCATGTTCTTTACCTGTTTCGTCAATCAACAAATAGGTAGTGCTTTCCATAGTGTGCCCTGGAGTGTGTAATACTTTAATTTTGATGGTTCCGATTTCAAAAATCTGATTATCTGTAGCTACAATGGCTTCAAATTCAGGTTTTGCGGTTGGACCATATACAATGGGTGCATTAGTAGCTTTACTCAAATCCAAGTGACCCGAAACGAAATCAGCATGGAAATGCGTTTCAAAAATATATTTTAAACGTACGTCATCTCGTTTCAAACGGTCTAAATACGGCAGTACTTCTCTCAAAGGGTCAATGATAGCCGCTTCTCCATTTGAAGTAATGTAGTAGGCTCCTTGAGCCAAACAACCTGTATATATTTGTTCTATTTGCATGGTATTTTGTTTTATTGAGTACACAAAGGTACTATTGATTTTTTATAGAAAAAGTGATAAATGTTACATATTTATGGGTTAAAAAAAGACTTCTTTGGTAATGATGTAAATGCCCATCACTAGAATAAACCAACCGAAAAGAGGTTTGAGTTTAGCTCCGTCAATTTTTTTAGAAAGCTGAATGCCAATTAGAATTCCGATAAAAGCTATGGCGGCAATAGTCAGTAAAAAAGTATAATCGATAGGGGTTCCGATGTATAAATCGCCACCAAACCCAATGGCCGAATTGATAAAAATGATTAAAAGCGAAGTGCCAATAGCTTGTTTCATTGGTAAATTGGCAAAAAAAAGCAAGGCTGGAATAATTAAAAAACCACCACCAGCACCTAAGAAACCAGTAATTATTCCAACGATAAATCCAATAATTCCCAGTTGTACATAATTGGTAGAAGTGGATACAATTTCGGGTAGTTTTCTTCTTATCATTGAGACAGCAGCTAAGATCATCAAAACCGAAAAGACAATCATAATCATAAAGTCTTTTGACACTTGAAAACTAGCAATAGAAAATAGGGTAGAAGCGATCTGCGGAAAGATAACTTCTCTTATTATCAGAATTGAAAATACCGATGGAATGGCGAAATATAAAGCGGCTTTTATTTTTAGATTCCCCATTTTGTAATGGCTATAACACCCAAATAGAGCCGATAATCCAACGATGAATAAGGAATAGCTAGTGGCTAATTCTGGATCTATTTTAAATAAATAAACTAAAATAGGGATAGTTAAGATTGATCCACCACCGCCAATAAGCCCAAGTGATAAACCAATAATAATAGATGCAAAATAACCTATATATTCCATGTTTCTTTTTTTGTGCTGCAAAGATGTGACTTTACTTTTTAGTCTTTTGTAATTTTAGTCACATTCGAATTTTTAGCCACAATATTTATTGGAATAGAGGAGAAGTTGAGGTTTTCATGGCATTATTTAATCAAAATTTCGATATGGTTGCGATGCAATTTTACCAAACCTCTTTGCTCCATTTTTTTTAAGAGCCTCGAAATAACTTCTCTCGAAGTATTTAAATCCATACCAATCTCTTGATGGGATAATTTTAAATCGTTGCAACCACAAGAGGCTACTTGGCGTTTTAAATAAAATTCTAAGCGCTCGTCCATGGCTCTAAATGCCACACTATCTAATACTTCTAGGACTTCTTCAAAACGATTGCGGTACGTAGCCACCACAAATTCATACCATGATCGGTGCTCCATCATCCATTTGTCCATCAATGCCAAAGGAACAGAAATCAATTCAGCATCTTCGACCACTTTGGCCATAATTTGGCTTTTTTCAGTTTTGGTGGCACATACCATTGAAAGTGCACAAGCTTGACCAGGTTGTAAATAGTACATAAAAAATTCTCCTCCATCCTCATCTTCTCGATAAATTTTAATCTTTCCACTAATGACCAGCATGGTATTCTTGATGTACTGTCCTGTACGCATAATTACCGTGCCAGCTGGAATAAATTTTTCATTGGCATTTTCATCAATGGCATCGATCAAAGTATTTGAAAAAGAGGGGAAAGATTGTTTTATGGAAGGGTTCATTTCGGATGAGGTTTTGTGTTTGAATGGTACAACAAATATAGTACAAAATCGGTTAGATGAAGTTTGTTTGGTTTGTTGGTTAATTATGATTATTTATGTTATTATTTAAAATACTATTTAATTATTTGTGAAATATGATGCTTTATTAGTGATAATTTTGTAAAAATGCAATTTTATTGATTTTTGTAATTTACGATATCGTTTTCTACGAAATATTATCCATTTAACATTTTAAGACCTTTTTGTTTCTGTAAAACATTGTAATTTTACAAAAAAAGAAGCTATGAATTTAACACAAGAAGATTGGATTGAGCAATTAGAAGCCGATTCAAATGCAGTTATACTTGATGTAAGAACTGAAGACGAATACAATGATGG
>CAUPCW010000167.1:0-4450 GCA_963509895.1 uncultured Flavobacterium sp. | reverse complement strand
TAATCCGGCAAAAAGATTGTACTTGGTATCTGTGGGCTGAATTAATAAAGTAGGAGAAAGAAATGGGTTTTCATTCACAAAATCCATATAAGTATTCTGTTTTAAACTACCGTCGGCACCTAAATAAAAGATCATCAAATCACCCACCACTTTATAGGATGCTTTGAAATTAGGATAGAAATACAATTTGCTTTTACTCGCTTGGGTATCTAAACTATAAAACAAACTCGCTCCTATTTGCAAGCTCCAATCGTTCTCTGCAATAGCAAATCGAGGGGCTAATCCAAAATTTAAGAAGCGATACTCAATAGCCTCTGTATTGGTTTTACTATAATTATTCTCAAAGGATCCTCCCAAATAATCCAAAACAACAGAGGTTGTGACTGCTTCATTCCAAAGATCCATTCCAAAAACAGATTGTGCAAAAAATCTATTTTCAGAAGATCCAAAAGCATCTGAAAAATGATGAAATTTTATTTTGGATTCATCCAACATACTTTCATCCATAGTGAGATTCCCTGATAGCGTAATGGTATTGTATTTTTGTTCTGGAGCAATTCCGTTGATTAAATCGTTACGCTCACTTGGAGTTAAAGAACTTCCGAAATCAGCTGGCAATCCATACCAATTATAGGTTTGACTTTGAAAACCACCAGCAACATCCCAAGAATAATCACTTTCTTTTACTCCATAAAACAAATCTAATTTGGTATCATAAAAATGGTCATCGAGTAGCACATCATTTATACCGCCTTGAGAAGAATGATGCTGAAAACTTGCCCCTACAAAATCTCTAGCTTGTAATTTTTTATACACAAACAACGAACCTTGAAGCGTTCCGTAATTTCCAATACCCAATGAAGCATAATTTTCGAACAAGCGTTGTGCTTTGGCTTTTTCTACACTTGCAGCAACTCCTTTTGCAGGAGTAAAAGTAGACGCTACAGGAAAAGGCAAAACCGTATATTTTACTGTTTCTTTTTGGGCATTTCCTTTATCGTCCAAAAGTGGCGTTTCTTTGATTTTGAAGGCATCCGATACGGTAGGTGAAAAAGATTTCACAACATTTACCTCTTCTGCCCCAATGGTTCCTTTCTTTTCTTGAGCAGTTCCCAAAGAGAAAACAAAAAACAGTGTAATGATACTGGTGATGCTATTGATTGGAAAAAACTTTATTTTATCGTGTAAATTCATATTATTTTACTCTTTTGTACTAATTTTTAGTAGGATTTTCTAGGAATCTTTACAACTCCATAATTGCATTTGAACTATTTTTTGAACTAATAAAAGTGATAAAAACAAATGCTTTTTGATTGCCTTTATTTCGAAATGGAGGAGTTCGTTTTAGCTTCCTCTTTTTTTATGGTATCCAATGCTGTTTGCGCTTCAGCAACCACATCTTTATAATCGGTGAAATTTTTGATGACACTTTCTAATATGTAAGTCGCTTGAAAACTGTCTTTCAAACCATAAAAATTATTAGCCATAACGACCAAACCTTTGGCACCCAAATAACGATAGCTGGAATAATTCTTGGCTAATTTTTGAACCGCTTCGTTTGAAGCTTCAAATTTTCCTTCTTTATTTTTAAAATAGGCATCATAATAAATCGCTTCGGCGGCTAATTCCCCTTTAGCAATAGGCAATAATCTCGCATAAGCTTCTTTTGCTTTTGTTTCATTTCCAGCTTGAATAGCGCTTCGTGCAATAATTATTTGCGCATCGCTTTTCACCATCTCTTCAATCTTGGCTTCGGCTAAAACTTTTTCTGCATAAATAACTGCTTTTGGGTATTCTTTCGTTTCATAATACAATTTCATCAAATTAGAAAGGGCAAAAAACTTATTTTGTGCGATATCCGATTCGGTTTCTAAACGCAACAATACTGGAATGGCATAATCGGCTCTTTTGTCCTTTAGATGAATTTGAGCTAAACGCACCAACGATTGCTCCGTATATTCAGAACGTGCTTGTTGTACTACAAAATCAAAATGAGGAATCGATTTCCCCACAGCTCCTTCATCATAATACGCTTGCGCCAACTGGTAATTGGCTTTCAACGCGTGAACGCCATTAGGGAAAGAGGTCACATAGGCATTAAGCCCAGCTATCGCTTGCTTCGTATTGCCTTGTTGCAATTGTTTTTCGGCAGCTTCATAACTGTCATTATCCAATTCAACATCGGTTACAGAAACAAAAGACAAGGTACGTACCCAAGTAGCATATTCATTTACTTTCCCGCTATCTACATAAATCAAACGCGCCGAAGCCACTGCTTCTAAAGCTTCTGGTGTTTTAGGAAAATCGGTTGCTATTTTTTTGAATTTGGTTAAAGCCAAATCATCTTTATCATCATTATAATACACTAAACCTTGTCGCAGCAATGCTTTGGATGTGAAGGTTCCATCAGGAAATTCGGTTATTAACTGATTATAAGTAGTTATAGCCAATTCGTCTTTTTTGTCTGCTACGTATGTATTTCCCAATTCGAACAACACATCATCTCTGTAAACAGATTGTTTGTAACGCTCCAAGAAAGCTTTCAACTCTATTATTTTCTTGTCATTCTTTCCTAAAAAACCATATGCCAATGCCTTTTGAAGATAAGCATAATCAGCATCTACACTTTTTAACTCAATGGCTTTTACATAATTATCAATGGCTGGCCAATATTTTGACCCGACAAATCTGCAATCTGCCAAACGTAAGTAAGCGTCAGCTAATCGGGCTTTATCTTCTGTATTGGTATCGATTTGTTTTTGAAAATAACTCGCTGCCGATTCGTACTCTTTTAATTTAAAACAAGAATAGCCCAAATTGTAATTGCTGTTTTTAAACTCCACTGTAGTTGCTCCACTAGGCAAAACAACAAATTGTTTAAAACCTGCCAAAGCCGATTTAAAATCCTCCAAAATAAAATCCGATTCGGCTTTCCAGAAAGTAGCTCTTGCGGTGATATTCGCGTCTTTAGATTCATTTATTGCACGATTAAATAATTTGTTCGCAGTTGCGTAATCGGTAGCCGTAAAAGACTCTAGTCCACTATAAAACAACACTTTTTGATAAGCCAATTTATTCTCAGCCGTTTTATTTCTTTCTAACAAAACCAATGCTTCTTTATAATTCTTAGAAGAGATATAAGAATCTATCAACAAACGCTCAACCTCAGCCACATTAGGATTACGAGGGTATTTATCTAAAAAAGCCAACAAAATAGAAGGTACACTTTCGTACGAATTTCCAATTTCATAACTCAATTTGGCATAATTAAGCGTAGCATCTTCCTGAAGCTCGGTATTAAAATCCATTTCAGAGGCATTCTTAAACGCATTCAATGCCTGCGTTTTTTGGCCTAAATCTAAATACGATTCTCCCAAATGATAATACGCATTTTGAGCCACAAAATCTTTTCCGTCAATAATTTTATTAAACTGTGCAATGGCGTTTTCATATTGCTTTTGTTGGTAATACGCATAGCCCAATTGATAAAAATCGGTATTGTTCCATTTTCCTTTTTTCCCTTTGTATTCGGACAAGTACGGAATCGCTTTCTCGTAATTTTTTAAGTTGAAATAACTCTCACCAATAATTTTATTCAATTCAGACAACTCCATTTCATTCGATTGTGCCATCGCTTTCACCCCTAAATCAATCGCTTTTTGGAAATTGCCCAACTTAAAATTCATATCCGCCTGAAAATACGACAACTTCTCTTTGTATTTTTCTTCGCCCGAAACCTCGTCAAAATACTTAGTTGCCGCTTTGTAATCATCGCCTTCATACGCCATAAACCCTAGATAATATTTAGCCTGAGCGCCATATTCTGGCGAGTTCAAAACCATATTCAAGTATTTTGTAGCTTCTTTTTTCTTTCTCGTGGTATAATAGCTATACCCTTTTTGAAAATTAAATCGGTCTAATTCTTGTTTTGTCAATTCGTCAGCCTCCACTTTATCAAACCAATACAAAGCTTTTGGGTAATTATTTTGTTCAAAATAGTAATGTGCAGCTTCAACATAAGCTTGATTTCGCTTAGAGCTAGTAGGATATTTTTTTACGAACAATGCTACCAAATCCTCAGCATTATTGGCGTTTGTTCGGATAGCACAATTAGCAATGTAATACGCACAATCCCCTTTGATATCCTCATTAGAAACATTCTGCTGCACTTTTTCAAAAACAAGTTGAGCGCTAGCATATTGCTTATTCGTATACAAATCCATTGCTGTATCAAAACGCTGCAAATCGTGAGTATAAACAGTAGATTTTTGTGCAAAAACACCAGAAAAACAAAGTAAAAAAGGTAGAATTAGGAGCCAATAAAAGGTACGCATTGTGCTATTTTTTTGATGATTCAAATATATCATATTTATCGTATTACAAACGAGAAGAAACAACATTTTATTATCTCACTCCAATCGAGAATCGTAATTAGGAACAGAAAAATAAG
>CAUPCW010000166.1:0-4455 GCA_963509895.1 uncultured Flavobacterium sp. | reverse complement strand
GCGCAATTACATATTTTTCTGCATTTTCTATATAACTGAAATACTCTTCAAAAAATAGAATCGTAATTAAATCAATCAAATAGTTTTCAAATGATGGAGTATAAACTATTCTTTTTTCCAAGGCAAGGTGCGTAAATGGGTGTGAACACGTTTGACCAATTCGGCTCCTGAAATACCCTCAGACCATTTTTTTTCAAAATTTTCTTCTTCAGATAAAGCGCCTACTTGCTCTAAAAAAAACTGCAAGGCTTCTCCATGTTTTTGTAAATCTATCGTTACCGATTTTGCTTTACCCGAAACATCTCTTTTAAATTCAACACCTGAAATATTTTTCATTTGTAGATTATTTTAATTGTGATAGATGACATCATTTAAAGAAACATCCATCAGAATATTACCTATAAGACTGTGCTTCAAATCATTTGAACACAACACCGAGAATTGTTTTGAACAAATGACATACAAATATAAGGATTTAACCACACCCACAATTCCCGTCTCCACAGTTTTTTTTGGACTTCTTTTTCCAGAAAAACTTTCGAATGAGGAAAACAATGGCTATAGCCAATAAGGAAAAAGCGATGATTTCTTGTGTCATTTTCTTTTATTTAAGCAACTGATACGCCACTAAAGCCACCGTATAAGCAAAAGCACTCATGAAAATAAGTTGGCCGAGCGGCCATTTCCAGCTATTGGTTTCTTTACGAGTAACAGCAAGCGTACTGACGCATTGCATAGCAAAAGCATAAAATAGTAGTAAAGAAATCCCAGAGGCAAAATTGAAGACTTTTTCGCCTGTCAAAGGATTGATTTCAGATTGCATTTTATTCTTAATGGTGTCTTCATTATCGGTGTCGCCCACACTGTAAATCGTGGCCAAAGTACCCACAAACACTTCTCTCGCTGCAAACGAACTGATAATGGCAATTCCAATTTTCCAATCATAACCCAAAGGAGTCAGAACAGGCTCAATCGATTTGCCCATGATTCCGATATAAGAATTCTCCAATTTTTGCGAAGCGACTTCGTTCTCAAACTCCGTTTCAAAAAGCGGTTTATCAGCGTGTTTGCTTACTACAATTTGCTCCGCATTACTGAAGTTTTCACCTGGACCATACGAAGCCAAAAACCATAAAATAATCGAAATCGCCAAAATGATCTTACCAGCGCCAAACACGAAGGCTTTGGTTTTTTCGATCACGTTGATGCCTACGTTTTTAAACAACGGCAATTTATAGTTAGGCATTTCGACAATGAAATAAGACTTCCCTTTGATTTTCAATATTTTATTCAAAACATAGGCGGAAAAGATTGCCATTCCAAAGCCCAACAAATACAATAACATTAATGTTAATCCTTGTAAATTTAAGATACCCAACACCCTTTGATCCGGAATCACCAACCCAATAATGATGGCGTAAACTGGTAAACGCGCAGAACAAGTCGTAAAAGGTGTCACCAAAATGGTAATCAAGCGTTCTTTCCAATTTTCGATATTACGAGTCGCCATAATCGCCGGAATAGCACAAGCCGTTCCCGAAACCAAAGGCACGACACTTTTACCTGACAAACCAAACTTACTCATAATTTTGTCCATCAAAAACACCACACGACTCATATACCCACTTTCCTCGAGTATCGAAATGAACAAAAACAAAAAGGCAATCTGAGGAATAAAAATTAAGATACCCCCAATTCCAGGAATAATCCCTTGCGAAATCAAATTGGTCAACATACCTGCAGGCAAAACCTCAGCAGACCAAGCACTCAAACTTGCAAAAGAGCTGTCTATAAAATCCATTGGCACTTCCGACCACACAAAAATGGATTGAAAAATACCAAAAAGGATACAAAAGAAAATCACATAACCCCAGAATTTATGGGTCAACACACGATCCAATTGGGCTCTAAAATCTTTAGCAATAGATTGGTCGATGGTCAATCCCACTTTCAACACATCATTGATGAATTGGTAACGTTTAATGGTTTCTTTTTGCTGCAATCGTTTCAAATCCGAATGCGATTTGGTGAACGTACTCTGAATTTCTTTGCGCTCTAAATTCAAGAAGTTCACATCTTGAGTAATCACCAACCACAACTTATACAACAACTGATTTGGAAAGGCTTTGCGAAGATTATCAAAATAGTCTGTATCAATCACTGAGGCATTCAAGCAAGGTTCTTTTGAAATGGATTTATACGAAACAATTAAATTTTTCAATTCCTCAATTCCAAATCCTTTTCTAGAACTTACCAAAGCGACTTTGGTTTTTAGCTTTTCTTCTAAATAAGGAATATCCAAGCTAATGCCTTTGTATTCCATTCGATCCGCCATATTGATAACCAAAATCGTGGGAATTTCAAGGTCTTTGATTTGGGTAAAAAGCAGTAGATTTCGCTTTAAATTTTCCACATCTGTCACCACAATGGCTACATCGGGGTAGAGTTTGTCGTTTTTATTGAGTAGTAATTCAATCACCACATTTTCATCAATCGAGCTGGCATTCAAACTATAGGTACCCGGTAAATCCAGAATATTGGCTTTGAAATTATAAGGCAACTTACAAAAACCCACCTTTTTTTCTACCGTAATTCCAGGATAATTCCCTACTTGCTGGTTCAAACCCGTTAGTTGATTAAAAACAGAGGTTTTCCCCACATTCGGGTTCCCTATCAAAGCGACATTGATGTTGTGATTGCTGGTCATTAGCTTTATTGGATTCGTTCCACTTCTATTTCCTGAGCCGTTGCTACTCGAATGGCTACGTGTGATCCGTTAATGTTTAGGTACAAAGGATCACCGAAGGGAGCGATTTGCAGCAACTCTACTTCATTACCCGGCAAACAGCCCATTTCGAGCAATTTTAATGGAATCGCATCAATATCAAAGTCTTTGATAATGGCTTTTTCTCCTTTTTTGAGTGAATGTATTGTTGTTGACAAACCTTATTTAGATTGAATTAAGATTGCAAAAATACATATTATAATAGAAATTCAAATGATAATTATCACAATTGTAAAAAAGAATCTGACTGTCTGTAAAGTGAACTAACAGCTTAAATAGAACGCAGATGAGGCGGATGAAGCGGATTCGCGCGGGTTTAAAAAAAATACGTGTTCTTCCGTTTAAATCGGCGTCATCCGTGTTCTATTTCAGAACTGGAAATCACGCTCATAAACACTGCTGAATTGGTGAAAATTAGTAGAATTCGTCTTCTATTCTCACCAAACTAATTAGCGCACAAAAAGTTAATATCTTCTATCAATCGCGTCATATCTTCTTTTTTGGTTCCATCATAAAAACCACGAACGCGTTTTTTTTGGTCCACCAACACAAAATTTTCGGTGTGTACCATATCGTACAACTCTTCAGGTTTTCCCAACTTAACGGCCAAATACGATTTTCGAGCCATTGTATAAATTTCCTTTTTATCACCTGTAACCAAGTTCCATTTGCTGTCTATCACGCCGTGTTTGACTGCGTATTCTTTTAAAACAGGAACACTGTCAGTCTCTGGAAAAACGGTGTGCGACAACAGCATCACTTTGGGATTATTTTTGATAGCCGCTTGCACTTCGGCCAAATTCTTGGTCATTTTGGGGCAAATAGAACCACAAGTCGTAAAGAAAAAATCGGCCACATACACTTTCCCTTCATAATCCTTTTGGGTAATCGTTTTCCCGTTTTGATTCACAAACGAAAAATCGGCAATCGTGTGTGCCTTACTCACATATTGCACCGTACTGTCCACCAATTCAGGATTCACGTCGGCAGGATTGTAAATCGGCAAGGTCTTTTCTGGTTTCAACGCATTGTAAAACAAACCAATTGTAATCGCAGAAAACACCAATAAAACACCAAAAAATATACGATACTTGTAGAAGAAAGCTTTCATCTGTAGGTTTTTAGAATAAAATAGAAAGACAACATTTGAATTTCGCGCAAAATTACAAAACAACGGTCTGCCTTACACTACTCTTTTTAAAATAATTTGGGCGTGCCCCTTCGCCTCGTCGAAAAAACGAGGCTTCGGGTCGGGTCTCCGTTCCCGCTTTTTTTTATCCCGCAAAAAAACGGGATAAAAAAAGAGCTCCACTCCACCCCTCACGCAAAAAAATTTCACAAGACGTTAAACCTTTACTACACTATGAAGTCCAATAGGGTATTCTCGACTTTAGCATAAAAATTTCAAGAGTCAAAATTCGAGAGACGTCTTTATTGTAATGCTAATTTTAGGCAAGCAAGAAAAAGGAATTCCATTGTGATGAATTCTCTTAATAATGTGTTTTTTGTCGCAAAAAAAGCAAGTTTGTTGTAACTATTTTTTGCTTTTTGACACGAATGTATCGTAACTAATTCAAATTTTAATATGAACCCAAAAAAGTCCACCACCTTACTGTTTGCACTACCAGCAGTTTTTAGTTTTGGATGGAGCCAAGCACAAACCGCTTCGG
>CAUPCW010000165.1:0-4480 GCA_963509895.1 uncultured Flavobacterium sp. | reverse complement strand
TCGTATGTTATTTTTTGATTCAAAGTGTATAGCTTTTATAAAATTAACCGCAAGGTTCGCAAAGATTTACGCAAAGTTCACTAAGCTTTGCGGTCATTGCGCTTTCTTTGCGAACCTTGCGGTTAAATAGGCTTTTAATTTCTTTTTGTGTGCAAATAGTTTAAAAAACTAAAATATTTCCTCGTTTCAAGGTAACTCAAATTGGATTCGTTCGCATAAGCTTCGCGTTCAAAACTCAGGTTGCGATACGCCAAATTTTTATCTTTGTATTGGTACCATCTTAGCAAAAACTCTAGGCCGTACCAAATAAAAAAAGGGACAATCAGCAATTCGAGTTGTTGACGCAAATGTATTTTTTCGTGATTGATAAAAATGCGATTTTCTTTGTAGCCTGCTTTTTTAAGGAACACAAACGGAAAAGCAGCGAGGCCGCTATATCCTTTTGGAATTAAATATTTAGCAACAATAAGAATCATTTCGCTTTAAAATTTATAGATTTGCAACTGTTGCACCCTTTTATTTAAGGAAAACACCATTCGTTCTAGTAGCACGAACCTTCCAAAAAAACAAGTCGCTTATGTTAGAGCAAAGTAATGAAAATAAATTAATCGAGGGTGAAGATTTTTACTTTACTCCCGAAGGCTATAAATGTTTTACTGAAAAACACCACCTAAAAAGAGGGTATTGTTGTAAAAATGGTTGCCGTCATTGTCCCTATGGTTTTGATAAGAAAACGGGAGGGTTTAAGAAGACAGAGAGAAGTTAGATTTTAGAAGTTAGAAATTAGAAATTAGAGGTTAGAAAATTGAAGGCAGATTGAAGAAGGCGGAAATTAGTGGTCAGATTTAGGGCGGTGAAAACAGAAATTACAAAAACAAAAGACTTGCGATTTCAATGCAGCTGCTACTCCCCTCTCGAAATCGAAGATTCAACGACTCCAAAAAAAGTAAAAAATGGAGTTATAGGGGCTGGGGTGTGTTTCTTTGGTGATGAAAGTAGAGAGCAAATTATTTAGACTTACCAAAGTTCAATAGTCTCGATGAAATGATTGAACTCAGAATATAAAAAACTCTTAAGAAATGGATGTTTTTTCTTTACAATACAGAATCAAAATATACAAGTCCTACCACCGGTCGGACATTAGGTATCCTTAGTCGGTTTTTAACCAACTAGAGGGAGACGATAATGCCATTAGCTTAAGGATTAAATGATAAAATGATTGCTGATTTTTGATTAACGATTTTTGATTGCGATGTATAAGATACTGAAAATCATATAATTTTTACTCACTTGCTCGAAAATCTAAAATCAAGAATCGTTAATCTTCAATCTAAAATCTCTTAACTTTATGACGGTGAACTAGAGGGTGACGATATACTGCCCAAGAAGTTTTGGAAGCCAAAAGTCCTTGGTCTACGGGTCGCGAGAGGGATAGGAACTGGCTACCGAAGTAGCGTGGATAGCCCGACCGCAATACCGCAAGTGGCCGTATCACGACAACGCTGCATTGGCCACTTGGGGTATTGGGGTCTCGCCCAAATCTTACTAAAAAGTATCGCTATTATTTTATTTTCGATTTTAAAAACAAAAAAAGATGACATTTAAAGAACAAATCCAACAAGGAATTCCTGATATATTACCACAACCTAAGCCGTATGATGCGACCATAAATCACGCACCGAAACGTAAAGAGATTTTGACGGCTGAAGAAAAAAAGTTAGCGTTACGCAATGCGTTGCGTTATTTTGACCCGAAACATCATTCGGAATTAGTACCTGAGTTCTCGGAAGAATTAGAGAAATACGGGCGTATTTATATGTACCGTTTGCGTCCTGATTATAAAATGTACGCGCGTCCGATTGATGAATATCCAGGAAAAAGCGAGCAAGCGAAAGCCATCATGTTGATGATTCAAAACAATTTGGATTATGCGGTGGCGCAGCATCCGCACGAATTGATTACGTATGGCGGAAATGGTGCGGTGTTTCAAAATTGGGCACAATACCTTTTGACGATGCAATACTTGTCTGAAATGACCGATGAGCAAACGTTGACGATGTATTCTGGCCACCCGATGGGATTGTTTCCGTCGCATAAAGAAGCCCCGAGAGTCGTGGTGACCAACGGAATGGTGATTCCGAATTATTCGGCACCAGACGATTGGGAAAAAATGAATGCCTTGGGCGTTTCGCAATACGGACAAATGACGGCTGGAAGTTATATGTACATTGGTCCACAAGGTATTGTTCACGGCACGACCATCACGGTTTTGAATGGTTTTAGAAAAATTAAAAAGAATCCAAAAGGCGGTTTGTTTGTAACTTCTGGATTGGGCGGCATGAGTGGCGCGCAACCCAAAGCAGGAAATATTGCGGGTTGTATCACCGTTTGCGCCGAAGTAAATCCAAAAATTACCCACATTCGTCACAGCCAAGGTTGGATTAATGAAGTGATTGAAGATTTAGACGCTTTAGTGCAACGTGTTGCCTTGGCAAAAACCAATAACGAAACCGTTTCTATTGCTTATTTAGGCAATATCGTAGACGTTTGGGAACGTTTTGACCAAGAAAACATGCATATCGATTTGGGTTCTGACCAAACTTCTTTGCATAATCCGTGGGCTGGCGGGTATTATCCTGCGGGCATTTCGTTTGAGGAAGCCAATGAAATGATGGCCAACCAACCGGAACTTTTTAAAGAAAAAGTACAAGAAACTTTACGTCGTCACGCAGCGGCTATCAACAAACATACCGCAAAAGGCACGTATTTCTTTGATTACGGCAACGCCTTTTTGCTAGAAGCATCAAGAGCTGGAGCTGATGTTATGGCTGAAAATCCAACGCTTGGCAGAGAATTCAAATACCCTTCGTACGTACAAGATATTATGGGGCCAATGTGTTTTGATTATGGATTTGGTCCTTTCCGTTGGGTATGTACTTCAGGAAAACCAGAAGATTTGGCAAAAACAGATGCTATTGCTTGTGCGGTTTTAGAAAAAATGATGGAAACCTCCCCTATAGAAATTCAGCAACAAATGCAGGATAACATTCAGTGGATTAAAGGTGCTCAAGAAAATAAATTAGTGGTAGGTTCACAAGCGCGAATTTTATACGCCGATGCCGAAGGACGTACTAAAATCGCCGAAGCATTCAACCAAGCCATTGCCAAAGGCGAAATAGGTTATGTGGTTTTAGGCCGTGACCACCATGATGTTTCAGGAACCGATTCGCCGTACCGAGAAACTTCGAATATTTATGATGGCTCTAGATTTACCGCTGATATGGCCATTCATAATGTGATTGGGGATAGTTTCCGCGGCGCTACTTGGGTGTCTATCCACAACGGCGGCGGTGTGGGCTGGGGCGAAGTTATCAATGGTGGCTTTGGTATGGTTCTTGATGGTTCCAAAGAAGCTTCTAAACGTTTGGCATCTATGCTTTTTTGGGATGTCAACAACGGAATTTCTCGCAGAAGCTGGGCACGTAACGAAGGCGCTATTTTTGCCATCAAACGCGCTATGGAAGTAGAACCTTTACTAAAAGTGACGCTTCCGAATACTGTTGAAGACCATTTGCTATAACACAGGATTTCCTTTGAAATCCTTATAGCAAATCTGTTTTTTTAAAGGTACTGGTGGCTGTAAACTAAACATTTTGATAGTTATAATCTAATGTTAAAAAAACTATCTTGAACTGAAAATAGATTATTTTGCAGCATAAAGCGAGAATCATAATACATAATAACTTAAATATTACTTATATGAAATCAATATCATTATTTGCCTTAGTGCTAGTTGTTTTTTTTAGTTCTTGTAGTTCCGTTAGAGTGTATTCGGATTACGATAAAAATGTAGATTTTTCTCCTTACAAAACCTATGCGTATTATAAAACAGGCATTGATAAAGTGGAGATTTCTGATTTGGACAAAAAACGTATTTTGAGAGCCATTGACCAACAAATGGCAGCCAAAGGATTTACCAAAAGCGAAACACCTGATTTGTTAATCAATATTTTCACTAAATCGAGAGAGCAAGTTAATGTGAACCAATTCAACGCTGGTTGGGGTTACGGCTGGGGTTGGGGTTGGAATCCTTGGATGATGGGTGGTAACCAAACCACCGTTTCTACCTCTACTGAAGGCACCTTGTTTATCGACCTCATCGATGCCAAAAAGAAAGAAATGATTTGGCAAGGCGAAGGTATTGGAACCTTAACTAAAAACACGGACAAAAAAGACGAAGTAGTAGCTGAATTTGTGGGGAAAATTTTAGCACAATATCCTCCTGTAAAAAAATAAATCGCGGTGAATGCCTTATTTGTTTATATTTGCGGTATCCCATTTTTTATATGAAAAACAATAACACAATTATTAGCAGCATTTCAATTATCATTCGATGAGAATGTGAGGCGCTGTATAGTATTAACAATAACAATATAGAACCTCCCAATTGGGAGGTTTTTTTTTAGATATGACACAAAAC
>CAUPCW010000164.1:0-4498 GCA_963509895.1 uncultured Flavobacterium sp. | reverse complement strand
CGCCTTAACCGCAAAAGTGTGCGCTAAGGATAACTATTTGAATACGAATAAAATGAATAATATTGTTGCGATAGTAGGAAGACCTAATGTAGGGAAGTCAACCCTTTTTAATAGGCTGATACAAAGAAGAGAAGCTATTGTTGATTCCGTTTCTGGGGTAACTAGAGATAGAAATTACGGCAAAAGTGAGTGGAACGGAAAAGAGTTTTCTGTGATAGATACGGGTGGATATATCCGTGGATCTGATGATGTTTTTGAGGGAGAAATCCGTAAACAAGTTGAATTGGCTATCGATGAAGCCGATGTGATTATTTTTGTGGTGGATGTTGAAGAGGGTATTACACCGATGGATGAGACGGTGGCAAAGTTGTTACGAAAAGTTACTAAACCGGTTTTATTGGCAGTGAATAAGGTAGATAATGCCATGCGTGAGAAAGATGCCATAGAGTTTTACAACCTTGGTTTAGGAGAGTATTTTACTTTTGCCAGTATTTCTGGTAGTGGAACAGGAGATTTATTAGATGCTTTGATTGAAGCTTTTCCAGTAAAACCTGAGCCAGTTCAAGAAGAGGTAGTTTTACCACGTTTTGCTGTAGTAGGTCGTCCTAACGCAGGAAAATCTAGTTTTATCAATGCCTTGATTGGTCAAGATCGCTTTATGGTGACGGATATTGCGGGTACTACTCGTGATGCAATTGATATGAAGTTCGATCGTTTTGGTTTTGAATTTAATTTAGTAGATACTGCCGGTATTCGTCGTAAGGCCAAAGTAAAAGAAGACTTAGAATTTTATTCTGTAATGCGCTCCGTTCGTGCAATTGAGCATGCTGATGTTTGTATTTTGGTGATTGATGCTACTCGTGGTTTTGAAGGTCAGGATCAAAGTATTTTTTGGTTGGCAGAGAAAAACAGAAAAGGGGTAATCATTTTGGTAAACAAATGGGATTTGGTCGAAAAAGATACCATGTCAACCCGTGATTATGAGGAGAAAATCAAAAAAGAATTGATGCCTTTTACAGATGTGCCTATTCTTTTTGTTTCGGCTTTGACCAAACAACGTTTGTTAAAAGCACTAGAAGCGACTGTAAAAGTATATGAGGATAGACAACAAAGAATACCTACTTCTAAGTTTAACGAATTCATGTTGAAGGTTATCGAGGCCTATCCACCGCCAGCTACTAAGGGGAAATATGTGAAGATTAAATATTGTATGCAGTTACCAACGGCTACACCGCAATTTGTGTTTTTTGCGAATTTGCCACAATACGTAAAAGAACCTTACAAACGCTATTTAGAAAATAAAATTAGAGAACAATGGGACTTTGCCGGAGTGCCGATTGATATTTATATTAGAGAGAAGTAAAAGAAAAGTAAACATAAAAAAAGCCTTCAAAATCAAATTTGGAGGCTTTTCTTTTGGAGTAGATTTACTGAATTCCTACACAAAAAAGTTTTAATTTAAGTTTGTAATCAGGATTCAAGGGTTCGTTAGTTTGTGCCAAACGTTGTGATCCTACATTCGCTGGGCAGGCAATATCATTGGTAGCATCGTAAATGATTCTTTTGCCGTTTGAGTTCAGGAGTAATTCTTTGGGGACATAGATTTGTACTTTGGTAATAGCATAACCTGAAGGGAAATAACGAATGTAATATCCATCAGGATGCAAGGTCCAAATGCCGCTTGGTACGTCAGCTCTTGGTGGAGCGAAACCAGCAATAATGGCATATTTTTCCATCTCAGCATAGGTGTAGTTTCCGGAAGCAACCAATTGTCGGATTTGATTTTCGGCTTCAAAAATGGTTTGAATTCCCTCTGGTAATTTACTTTTTGCTTTTTCCATAAGGTTTCCTGGTAGAACGCCTAGTGCGCCTCCTTCTAATTTTAACAATTCTTGTGGAGAAAGTAAAGTGATGGCGGTCAATTTTATTTGGCCACTATAATCTACGAATTTGGTTCGAGCAATAATTGCCCATAACAACATTTGGATATCGTGTTGGTGTACTTCGGGATGTTTTTCCGCATTTTTTAAAATGGTTGTTACTATTTCTTCCTTTGGACCCAAAGTTGGGGCATACATGTAGCCATCTCCACTAGAAGGGGCAAAAGTACCCGCTTTCAGGCAATAGCTTTTGGTAGTCATTTCATAAAAACCTTCACAAAGTACATAGCCCCCATCAGGAGCTTTGGGAAGTAAATATAAAGGTTGTGCTTTTTCGTTGGCTTTAAAATCAGGAAGTTTAGATCCAGTTTTGTCTACATCTTCGAATGAAGTGGTTATGGCAGCAGGTTGTTTTAGGATTTTGTCAACCCCTAATGCCTTGGATGCGACAGCCGATCCCGCACTTAACACTTTGTCTTTAAGTCCGCCAAATTGGGCATGTGCGGTAAAAATCAAAGAGGTTTGTAATAAGAAAATAAGGCAGCTTGTTTTTAATAAGTTCATTTTCATAAATATAGGGCAGTTAAAATCTGTTCAAATATAAAACAATAAATATTTTCGTACTACTTTATTTATAAAAAAAGTAAAATTTAATCAATTGTTTACCTATGTATTTTATGAAAAAGACTTACTCTTATGATGTCTCTATTGAAATAGTCGACTCCGCTTGGGCGTTGTTGGAAGCTTTTTAAATAACCAAGTTCAACAGCAATGTTTTTGTTAATGCCGTATTGTAAAGCAGCATAAATTCTATTTTGGTCGAAGGTGTTGTAGATGATACTTTTTCCGGCATTTAGCATAATCTCTTCATATACAATTGCTTTGAGATATTGTTTTTCTTTTTCCCAAAACGGATATTCTGCCTGCAATCGGTAGCGAAATCGCCAACTGAAGGTAGTGCCTTCTAAAAGTCCTGTCTTTGAAGCGTTGTGTATGAACCGTTCTTCAATTTGAACTCTTTGGTTAAGAGTTATTTTTTTTAAATTGAACTTATACGTTACATCCTGCTGCGCTCTATATTCGGGAATTTCAAATTCAAAATTTTTGTTTGGATCTTGTGTGTAAACCGAAAAATAAGTAAATCCAGCTCCAGTTTCTATATTTGAATTCCATTTGTATCTACCTTGGATTCTAACAACAAATAGATTTTCGGCAATTGGTTTCAAGAAAACGCGATTGTCAAATTCTGTATGAATGGACCAATTGTCGTTTAAAGTGAGTAAGTTATAATACCGAGTCCAAAGAATGCTTTGGTGGTCGATGTTTTTTTCTGATTGAGAAAAGGAAAAAAAGTAGGATAAAAAGAGAAGAATAAGGAGCTTTTTTTTCAAAATATTTTTTTGGTAAATGTAAGTCTACGAATAGAATAGTGCAAAAAAAATGTTTTATTTTATATCTTAGTAAAAAATCAAAATGTTATGAATGTAACTGGAAAAGTAATTTGGATAACAGGTGCTTCAAGTGGAATAGGGGAGGCATTAGCCTATGCTTTAGCTTCAAAAAAGGCAAAGCTAATTTTATCGGGGCGAAATCTGGAAGCTTTAGATCAAGTAAAGGAAAAGTGTGATAGCGAAGATGTTATGGTACTTCCGTTTGATTTGTCTCATTTCGATGCATCCAAAAGTACTGTTTCTAAAGCTTTGCAATTTTTTGGTTCCATTGATATTTTGATTAATAATGGTGGAATTAGTCAACGCTCCTTAATAGCCGAAACTGATTTTGAGGTAGATAAGAAATTGATTGAGATTGATTATTTGGGAACTGTGGCTTTGACAAAAGCGCTATTGCCGCATTTTAAACAACGAAAGAAAGGTCATTTTGTAACGGTAACCAGTTTAATGGGCAAATTCGGAAGCCCATATCGTTCGGGTTATTGCGGAGCAAAACACGCATTACATGGTTTTTTTGATGTTTTGCGTATGGAACATGAAAAAGACAATATCAAAGTCACGCTTATTTGTCCCGGCTTCGTACAGACTAATGTTGCTATAAATGCTTTAACAGCAAACGGAGAAGCTCAAAAGTCAAATGATGAAGCGACACAAAACGGAATGCCCGTGGATGTCTTTGCTTCTAAAATGATTAAGGCTATTGAAGCCAATAAATTTGAAGCTTATATTGGGGGCAAGGAAGTTTTAGGGGTTTATTTGAAAAGATTTTTTCCCAAAATGCTTCATTATTTTGTTTTAGAAAGCAAAGTGAGATAGGTGCTTATGATAAAGAGCCCTCTAAAATAGTAATTTCAGACGGCTCAAAATCAAGTAAAAAAACGAAGTTCATTTACACTATAACGAATATTTTAAGGTGACACCATACGTTCTTTGGTCACCAAGTACTGCTGCATAATGTCCTGAATTTCCACCAGCAGGAAGTAATTGCTCGTAGTAATCTTTGTTGAATAAATTACGTCCCCAAATGTGCGCTGATAAACCATCTGCAACACGGAAACCCAAACGACCATTAAATATCGCATAACCAGGTACTACCAAATATTTTGAAGCAGAAGGGCTTGAAGAGAATTCCGAACGAGCAAAACTATCAAGAGCAATGAAGAACTT
>CAUPCW010000163.1:0-4704 GCA_963509895.1 uncultured Flavobacterium sp. | reverse complement strand
GCTTTTATTTGGCTAAAGCCAATGCAATTGATCCTTTTATCTCCAGCTAAAGCTGGAGTCAATTCAAACTAGATAATAAAACAATCTTCATAACTCCAGCTAAAGCTAGAGCCAATTGAAACTAAATAATAAAACAATCTTTATAACTCCAGTTAAAGCTAGAGCCAATTCAAACTATATAATAAAACAATCTTCATAACTCCAGCTAAAGCTGGAGTCAATTCAAACTATATAATAAAACAATCTTCATAACTCCAGCTAAAGCTGGAGCCAATTCAAACTAGATAATAAAACAATCTTAATAACTCTAGGTAAAGCTGGAGTCAATTCAAACTAGATAATAAAACAATCTTAATAACTCTAGGTAAAGCCGGAATCAATTGAAAGAAAAATAACTAGGTAATTACCTCTAATTCAATAAAAAAAAAATAATTCGTGCATTTGTGGCTAAACAAAACTACTTTATTCTAAAATCAATTGCATGAATACCGAATGCAACCAACGATCAAATTTATAGCCTGATTCTTTGATGATGCCCACCGTTTTGAATCCAAATTTTTCATGGAACAACACGCTACCTTGGTTTTCGGCATCAATAACCGCAATCATTGTATGGAGTTTTTGGGCTTTGGCCAAAGTAATTAATTCTGCTAGAAGCACGTTTCCAATTCCTTTTCCGTGGTAATCATTGGCTACATAGACAGAATGTTCGACAGTAAACTTGTAGGCTTCTCTAAAACGAAACTCGCTGTACATTCCAAAACCAACCACTTGCCCATCTGCTTCGGCTACGATTACAGGGAATTTTTTAGCCAATTTATCATCCAAAATTGCTTTTTGTTGTTCATACGTTCTGATGTTGTAATCATACAAAGCAGTTGAATGCAAAATGTTATAGTTGATGATGTCCAAAATAGCTTGTGTATCTTCGGATTGGTATGGGCGTATTGCTATTTTCATTTTTAAAATATTTCTATTCAAAAATAGTAAAAAATGATGCTGTTTCAAGGATTTGGGCAGTCAAGTTTGTAACTTTGTACCTCAAGTTAAAGTAGTATAACTTCTAACTTTTTAACATCTAATTTCCAACTTCAAAAATGGTTTATCCCAAAATACCTTTAGCACAAAGCCTACTTCAGATTTTTTTAGCCAAAGGAATTCAAACAATAGTCATCTCTCCAGGTTCTCGAAATGCTCCTTTAACAATAGGTTTTGCGAGTCATCCTGATTTTACTTGTTATAGCATTGCCGATGAGCGTTGTGCTGCATTTTTTGCGATGGGAATCGCCCAACAAACGCAAAAACCAGTGGCTGTGGTGTGTACTTCTGGTTCGGCATTACTTAATTATTATCCTGCATTTGCCGAGGCTTTCTATAGTCAAATTCCATTGATTGTCCTTTCAGCAGATCGCCCACAAAGTAAAATTGACATTGGCGACGGACAAACAATTCGTCAAGAGAATGTTTTCCTGAATCATTCGTTGTACAATGCCAATTTAACCGAAGACGCTTCTTTCGAGAATGATGTGAAAATCAACGAAGCGATTAATACTTCTATTATTCAAAAAGGCCCCGTGCATATCAATGCACCATTTGAAGAGCCATTGTATGAAACTATAGAAGCTTTTACTGTAAATGCTCATATCGATGCTTCGATTCCCGCTACAGTTGATGAACCTTTGGGCGATTTGACGCCTTTTGCAGAGATTTGGAATGCCTCCAAAAAGAAAATGATTTTGGTGGGTGTGAGTGGTTTGGATGCCAATGCGAAGTCGATTAACGTGATTGCGAATGACGATTCGACTATAGTGATGACAGAAACGACTTCGAATATTCACCATCCAAGTTTTGTCAACAATATCGATACAATTATTACGCCGTTTACAAAAGAAGATTTTGAGGAGTTTCAACCCGATATTTTGGTGACTTTTGGTGGAATGGTGGTTTCCAAACGCATCAAAGCTTTTTTAAGAAAATACAAACCCAAACATCATTGGCACATCGACCCTTTGAGAGCTTATGATACTTTTGGTGCTTTAACGCATCATTTTGAAGTGCATCCTAATACTTTTTTTAGCGCATTTTATCCTTTGGCACAAAAGGTAAAGAGTTCTTATTCTTCGCAATTGGCGCATGTGAAATATTTGCGCAAGCAAAAACACGATTGGTATGTTTCTAAAATGCCGTTTTGTGATTTTATGGTTTTTGATAAAGTAATTTCGAATTTGCCTAAAAATTCACAGTTGCAAATCAGTAACAGTTCGGCCATTCGATACGCTCAGTTGATTGATATTGATCCATCAATTGAGGTGTTTTGTAATCGAGGAACCAGCGGTATCGACGGAAGTACGTCGACTGCGATTGGAGCGGCTGTGGCTAACGGAAAACTAACTGTTTTTATGGGTGGTGATATTGGTTTTTTCTATGACAGTAACGCCCTTTGGAACACTTACATTCCGAAAGATTTCAAAATTATTCTCATCAATAATGGAGGTGGAGGCATCTTTAGAATCTTACCTGGGCATAATGAAACTCCGGTTTTTAATACTTTCTTCGAAACCTCACATCATTTAACAGCGGAGCATTTAGCCAAAATGTATGGTTTAGCATACAGCAAAGCAACAGACGCTGCAAGTTTAGATGAGGCAATTGCTACTTTGTTCCAACAAAATGAAAAACCCCAATTATTAGAAATTTTCACACCAACAGTTGAAAACGATAAAATCTTATTGCAATATTTCAAAGAGTTGATTTAGATTTTTGATTTGAGTTGGGAAGTAATATGTTAACAATTTTTCCACTCTTCGAAAAGTGAATAAGATCTTGTTCATGCTCTGCAAAGTCTTATGACTTTGCGTAATTTTTAAAAGTTTTTTAAAATCGTAAACGTGATAAAAGTCTCCTGACTTTTCCCGTAAATGTTTTTAGAAGGATTAGTGTGGCAAAAGTGATAAAAAGCTGCAAAGTAATCGTTTGGTTATTTTGTAGCTTTTTTACGAATAGCAAGAGGTGCTATTTTAGACTTTTAATTTAAATTATTGATTTGATAACAATTGAAAATGATTAAATAGTTAAATTTGAGAATGTTATAAAATAGTTAATCAAATTTAAACTTTATTGTATGAGTACTAGAGAAGAATTAATCGTTAAGTATGCGTTAGATCTAAAAGAAAAATGTGGTGTAACTCCAGACATGGATTTGCTTACCAAAGTAACAATTGGTTGTGGACCGTCTATTTACAATGCGGATTCGGCTACGGTAGCAGGAAGTCAGCCTTCAGAACTAGAAACGGTAAAAAAGAATTTCTTGATAGGGAAGTTAGGACTTTCTGATGGTCCAGAATTAGACGTCGCCATCGATGCTGTCATGGAAAAATACGGTCGATCGAATCCCAATAAATACAGAGTAGTGGTTTATTATTTATTGACAGTACATTTCAAAAAAGAAAGTATTTACAATTAATAATGGGCTTGAATAAAAAAAAGGCTAATCGTTTTTTCGGTTAGCCTTTTCTCTTTTGATGACAAGTTTGTCTTCAAAAAGGATGCATTCTTAAGGTCTTTATATCACCTGAAAAACAACAGTTATTGCGATAAAGAAACTGCTTAAAATAGATTAACTTAAGTGTAAAATACCTGTTGAATGTTTTGTTTTTAAATGGAATTTTCGATTGGTTCAGAATATTAGAGGTAACCTTGCAATACAACCATTAGTCTATTATATATTGTAAGGATTCGATTTCAGGTAAACGCCCTTATTTCTTTTAGGTAACCGAATTGAAAACGCTTATTGTTGACTGTAGGTGCTACTATTATGTTCTAGTATTATTTGCAAACGAATCATCCATTTGCCCAATTATTTTTGAAGTAGATTTTATCATTCTTTCCGAAAAAAATTGAGCGACATTTTTTTTAACTAATTTCAAAAGCTTTCATTTTTTAAGGTTACTAATTCAGTGAAAAAATCCGTGCTAATCTAAGCTCAAAATAAAAGTACAACGCTGATTAGCAATAATTAAAAGTACTTATTTTTTTAGTTGGTGATTGTTAAAAAGTGGAATTTTTGATCAATTTTTAACACTTCAAAAGGATTCGTCAGATTAGGATTATCAAAGCTTATTCGATAAGAATAGTTTAAAATAGAAAAATGCTTTATTTTTACACTAAAATTTAAAATTGTAACTAATGGAATGGATTACCGCTAGAGAATTTGAAGATATCACGTATAAAAAATGCAATGGTGTGGCAAGAATTGCATTCAATAGACCCAATGTTCGCAATGCTTTCAGACCCAAAACAACTGCTGAATTGTACCAAGCTTTTTATGATGCACAAGAAGATACTTCTATTGGAGTAGTGTTGTTATCTGCCGAAGGTCCTTCTACTAAAGACGGAGTGTATTCGTTTTGCAGTGGAGGCGATCAAAATGCCAGAGGTCATCAAGGCTATGTGGGCGATGATGGTCAACATCGATTAAATATTCTAGAAGTACAACGTTTAATCCGTTTTATGCCAAAAGTTGTCATTGCAGTAGTACCAGGATGGGCTGTTGGTGGAGGACATAGTTTACACGTAGTTTGCGATATGACTTTAGCTAGTAAAGAGCACGCTATTTTTAAACAAACGGATGCCGATGTAACTAGTTTTGATGGCGGTTATGGTTCAGCGTACTTAGCCAAAATGGTAGGACAGAAAAAAGCCCGT
>CAUPCW010000162.1:0-4708 GCA_963509895.1 uncultured Flavobacterium sp. | reverse complement strand
TTAAATCACAATGCAAGGAAAAGACTTACTTCAATTAGCAGAACAATTTGGCACGCCATTATATGTTTATGATGCTGAAAAAATTCAATCGCAATTTAACAGATTAACAAAAGCTTTTTCTAAGGTTGAAAAACTTCGTATCAATTATGCTATGAAGGCTTTGTCAAATATCTCTATTCTTCAGCTCTTAAAAGACATGGGCTCTGGTTTAGATACTGTTTCTATCCAAGAAGTTCTACTTGGATTGCATGCGGGCTATGCTCCAGAAAGGATTTTTTATACTCCAAATGGTGTTTCTTTAGAAGAAATAGAAGAAGTAAATGCTTTGGGTGTTCAAATAAACATTGATAATTTATCCATTCTTGAACAATTCGGTACGAAACATCCAAATGTTCCTGTATGCATACGTATTAATCCTCACGTAATGGCAGGTGGAAACACTAACATTTCTGTAGGCCATATTGACAGCAAATTTGGAATATCAATACATCAACTACCACATTTGGTGCGTATAGTAGAAAATACTAAAATGAACATTGTCGGAATCCATATGCACACAGGTTCGGATATTTTAGATATCGAAGTATTTTTATACGCAGCAGAAATTCTTTTTGATGCGGCAAGAAACTTTAAAAACCTTGAATTTTTAGATTTTGGTAGTGGTTTTAAAGTACCGTATAAAAAAGACGATGTACAAACAGATATTGAAGAATTAGGTAAAAAATTATCAAAACGTTTTAATGCTTTCTGTGATGAATATGGAAAAGATTTAACGCTGATCTTTGAACCAGGTAAATTCTTAGTCAGTGAAGCAGGATACTTTTTAACCAAAGTAAATGTAGTAAAACAAACTACTTCCACTGTTTTTGCAGGAATTGATAGCGGTTTCAACCATTTAATTCGCCCAATGTTGTATGGTTCACAACATCATATAGAAAACATTTCTAATCCAAAAGGAAAAGAACGATTCTATTCGGTAGTAGGGTACATTTGCGAAACGGATACTTTTGCAAACAATAGAAGAATCGCTGAAATAAAAGAAGGAGATATTCTATCTTTCCACAACGCTGGAGCTTATTGTTTCTCGATGTCTTCCAACTACAACTCAAGATACAAACCAGCAGAAGTTTTGTGGTTAAATGGAAGAGGTCATTTAATTCGCGCTCATGAAAAATTTGAAGATTTACTTCAAAACCAAATTCCGCTACAAATAGAAGCAACTGTATAATATTTAAATCCCATTTGAAAAAATGGGATTTTTTCATTTATGTTTTATATATTTAAAAAAATCTTAACCTCAATCAAAAGTAAGTTGTCTTATATTTGATCTCTTTTAAAATACATAATATGAATAGACGGAATTTCTTCAAAAACGGATCGCTTTTTGCCCTCGGAACAACTTTACTAAATCCATTTGAAAGTACTGCAAACGAATTTGACTTAAATATTCTTCATAAAAATAAGAAAGCAAAAAACATCATCGTTATCGTAAGTGATGGAATGAGCATCGGTACACTAAACATGACTGATCTTTATTTAAATAGAAAAACAGGAAAAGGAAGCAACTGGCTACAATTGTATAAAGATAAAAAAGTCAGTCGAGCAATGATGGACATGGCATCCGCTTCATCTATTGTGACTGACTCAGCAGCAGCAAGTTCTTCGTGGGGTTGTGGCTTTCGTGTTAAAAATGGTTCCTTAAACATAGGCACAAATGGTGAAGAGTATTTACCAATTTGGCAAAAGTTTCAAAAAGCAGGAAAAATGGCGGGTTGTGTAACAACCGTTCCAATTACACATGCGACACCAGCTGGATTTTGTATTTCCTCTAAAAGCAGAAACAGTCAAGAAGGAATTGCAGAACTTTATTTGGACTTAAAATTTGATGTTATGTTGGGTGGTGGTGACAACTATTTTTCAGCTGATATTCGAAAAGACAAAAAAGATCTTTATAAAGAGTTTAAAGCTAAAGGTTTTAGTGTGGTCAAAAACAAAACTGAAATGTGGTCTATTGACAACAATAAACCCATATTAGGGGTTTTTGATAAAGAAGGACTTCCTTATTCAAAAGATAGAGAAAGCAGCAAAGAACTAACCAATAGCATTCCTACACTTGCAGAAATGACCCAAAGGGCTATTGATAAAATGAAAAATCATCCAAAAGGATTCGTTTTACAAGTAGAAGCAGGAAAGGTAGACTGGGCAGCTCATGGAAATGATGTAGCTGGGTTAATTTATGATCAAGTAGCTCATGATGAGGCTATAAAAGTGGCTATAGATTTTGCAGAAAAAGATCAAAATACTTTAGTAATAATAACTTCAGATCATGGAAATGCTAATCCTGGTATTGTATACGGGAAAGATGCCAATGATAACTTTGATAGTATCCAAAAATATACCCAAACCAATGATTGGATTTTAAATGGAATTGGGAAAGAAACCAGTGTCCCCCAAGTCATCGAAAGAATTGAATATGCAAATAAAATACTTTTAAAAGAGGAAGAAGCAAAAGAAATCCTAAGCTATTATACCAATATAAAGTTAGAAGATGGACTTTACAATCCAAGACACTTACCACTTAAAGTGTTAGGAGATATTCAGAAAAAGCGAAACTCAGTAGGCTGGATTAGTACAGACCATTCAGCAGATTATACTGAACTAGCAATGTTTGGACCAGGAAGTCAACTTTTATCTCCATTTATAAAAAATACTGACCTACATTATTTAATGCTACAAGCTGCAGAAATAGAAAATAAATTCTAAAACAAAAAACTCCTGATAGTATTAGGAGTTTTTGTTTGATAACATTTAGTTTTTTCTCAAAAGTTCTTCGAGAACTTCAGCCTCAGTGCCATTAGGAAAGGTAATTTTAAGCATTTTAGATAAGGTAGGGGCTATTGAGGTAATGTAGACTTTCTTATAAGACTCTCCTTTAGGAACGTGCCAACCATAAAATAACAAAGGAACATTAGTATCATAACTATTGGGTGTGCCATGTGTAGTTCCTGTTTCATTATATTCCATAAAACCTGTTTTTTGAACCAAGACTAAATCACCATTCTGTTTAGGGTCAAAACCTTTAAAAATAAAATCCAAATAATAATCAGCACCTGATGACGCCAAAATTTCATCATTAGTATATACTCTTTTTACATGAGGCAATTCTAAAATAAAAGTTTTGAAAGCCTGTTTTACAGCGCTTAACTCTAATCCCTTGGTTTTAACTAAATCTCTATTCAAATAGATATTATAATTAGAATAATTCGATACTAAGTTTACTCCATAAGTTGCGATTGAAAACTTTTCAAGACCTTTAAAAGTCTCTTTTGAAGGCACATTTGTTACATTATACTTGTGATCTTTTAAAAAAATTGGATTCTCAGCAGCAGCATGATCTGCTGTCAAAAAAAGTAAATAATTATCCTTACCAACATTTTTATCAAGGTAGTCTAACATTCTAGCTAAAGTCAAATCTAAACGCAAATAAGTATCTTGAATTTCCACAGATCTAGGACCAAAAGTATGCCCTACGTAATCTGTTGAAGAAAAACTAACCGTCAAAAAATCAGTATCAATATCTTTTCCTAATTTTTCATTTTCAATAGCCTGCAAAGCTAGATCTGCTAACAAATCATTTCCAAAGGGTGTTGTTCTAAGAATATCAGATCCAGATTCCTTGTATAATTTATTTAAATCATAAGGAAAAACAGGAGCCTTTGATTTATCTATTTTCCCTTCGTATGGATTATCATCGGGAAGACTCTCATCATAATCAGCAGCAGGTTTTAACAAACTCCATCCCTTCTGAATGTAGTTCATATAACGTTTTTCAGTATTAAATTGGGCAACCCAAACAGGCATTTTATCACCATAAAAAGAACTCGAAATAAAATCACCAGATTTGCTAAACCAAAATGCCCAATTGGCAAAATGTCCTGCTGGTAAAATAGCTCCCCTATCTTTTATACTCAAACCTATAACTTTTCCTTTAAAATTTGTTGCCATTCGCAACTCATCAGTCACAGTAGTTGCAAATAGATTTTTTGGGGACATCATTCCTTCTTTTTCAGTTCCAGCAACCAATGTTTTTACTGAGTCATCATCTGTGCAATATTTGTTTTTTCCAGTTTCACGAATATACCAATCATTACCTATTATACCATGAGTGGCAGGAGTAGTTCCTGTATAAATTGAAGCATGTCCAGGAGCCGTATAAGTAGGCACATAGTTATAGTTCATATTATAAAATGCATAACCATTATCCATTAAACGTTTGAATCCATCTTGAGAATAATCTTCATAAAACCGATCTAAATATTCGGCTTTCATTTGATCTACTACTATCCCTATGACAAGTTTTGGACGTTGCTGACCAAACGAAAAACAAAAAACAAACAAGAATACAAATGCAAAAAATTTTTTCATAAATAAATATTTTAGACAAATTTAAATCATATTATCAACAAAATTGAACAAAATAAATTTCTTATTGTTCAGATACTTTAATCTTTATGCATAATCCAAGTTTTGGGATTGATCCTTGATTGATTCCTTTTTTTTGCACTTAATTCTAAATTTTAGAATAAAGTTATAAATACAAAACCCCCTTCATCAAATGATGAAGGGGGTTTTTAAAGAAAGGCGGCGACATACTCTCCCACAAATTGCAGTACCATCTGCGCAGGCGGGCTTAACTTCTCTGTTCGGA
>CAUPCW010000161.1:0-4712 GCA_963509895.1 uncultured Flavobacterium sp. | reverse complement strand
TCTATGCTGCCTTACAATATGGCATCAACAAAAATATCTCTGTGGAACTTGGGTATCTAAAGAGCTTTCAACAACGTCCTAGCGGGGTCGACTATTTCAATAGAGACATCATAAGACTGAGTATTTTTCATAAAATGCATTGGTAAAGAATTTATTAAGTTTTACTTTTTTTCATAAATAAAGTAGTACGAAAATATTTATTCCTTTATATTTGGGCTGATTTTAAACGCCCTATATTTATGAAAATGAACCTATTAAAAACAAGCTACTTCATTGTCTTACTACAAACCTCTTTGACTTTTACCGCTTATGCCCAATTTGGCGGGCTTAAAGACAAAGTATTAAGTGCCGGATCGGCTGTCGCGTCCAAAGCATTAGGGATTGACAAAATCCTGAAACAACCTGCTGCCATAACCACTTCATTCGAAGATGTAGACAAAACTGGATCTAAACTTCCTGATTTTAAAGCCAACGAAAAAGCCCAACCACTTTATTTACTTCCTAAAGCTCCTGATGGAGGCTATGTACTTTGTGAAGGTCTTTACGAAATGACTACTAAAAGCTATTGTTTGATGGCAGGAACTTTTGCTCCTTCTAGTGGCGATGGTTATATGTATGCCCCGACTTTGGGTCCAAAGGAGGAAATTGTAACTACGATTTTAAAAAATGCTGAAAAACACCCCGAAGTACACCAACACGATATCCAAATGTTGTTATGGGCTATTATTGCTCGAACTAAATTCGCCGATTATAGTGGCCAAATAAAATTGACAGCTATCACTTTACTTTCACCACAAGACTTATTGAAGTTAGAAGGTGGCGCGCTAGGCATATTACCTGGTAATATAATGGAAAAAGCAAAAAGCAAATTACCAGAAGGAATTCAAACTATTTTTGAAGCCGAAAATCAAATTCGAAAATTAGTTGCTTCAGGAAACTACAGCTATGCTGAGATGGAAAAATATGCTATCATTGCTGGTTTTGCACCACCAAGAACCGATGTACCAAGTGGCATTTGGACCTTACATCCTGACGGATATTATGTCCGCTATTTTCCTTCAGGCTATTCGATTACCAAAGTACAAATCTATGTTCCCAAAGAATTACTCCTAAACTCAAACGGTAAAAGAATTATTTACGACGCTACCAATGATATTGCTTGTCCAGCGAATGTAGGATCGCAACGTTTAGCACAAACCAATGAACCGCTAAACCCTGATTACAAGCTTAAATTAAAACTGTTTTGTGCAGGGATTGAGTAAATCTTATTTCATAAAATACATAATTTCAAAAAAATATAAAAAAAGTATAAAGATGAATAAACAAGTAAATAAAAGTTATGCGACTCTTATAGTATATTTATTCTTAATGATTGCTTCAATTGTTGATTTGATAAATAACTTCAAAGAAACCAACACATTAGAAATAACGAAAATTATCATATTGATTTTAGTATTACTGCTAGGTATTATCTCTTTTAAAAAATAATAAAAGCCTCCAAAATTCAACTTTGGAGGCTTTTTTATATTTACTTTTCTATTATTTCTCTCGAATATAAATATCAATCGGAACACCAGAAAAATCCCATTGTTCTCTAATTTTATTTTCTAAATAGCGTTTGTAAGGTTCTTTTACATATTGTGGCAAATTCGCAAAAAATACAAATTGCGGTGTAGCCGTTGGTAATTGCATACAATATTTAATCTTCACATATTTCCCTTTAGTAGCTGGTGGTGGATAGGCCTCGATAACCTTCAACATAAATTCATTAAACTTAGAAGTAGGTATTCTTTGTTGTCTATCCTCATATACTTTTACAGTCGCTTCAAGCGCTTTCAAAAAACGTTGTTTAGTCAAAGCCGAAACAAAAAGAATTGGCACAACCGTAAATGGCATCAATTCCTTTTTAATTTTCTCTTCGTAATCACGAGTAGACATCGTATCTTTTTCTACCAAATCCCATTTGTTAACCAAAATGATTACCCCTTTTCTATTTTTCTCTGCCAACCAAAAAATACTTTGGTCCTGACCTTCAAAACCACGAGTAGCATCAATCACCAAAATACAAACGTCAGCGTGTTCAATAGCACGAACGGAACGCATTACAGAATAAAATTCTAAATCTTCTTTTACTTTGGCCTTACGACGAATTCCAGCTGTATCTACTAAATTAAATTCAAAACCAAAACGATCAAATTTTGTATCAATAGCATCACGAGTAGTTCCCGCAATATCCGTCACCATAAAACGATCTTGACCAATCAAAGCATTGATAAAACTCGACTTTCCAGCATTAGGACGTCCTACCACAGCAAAACGTGGCAAAACCACTTCTTCTTTTACAGGCTCAGGTTTAACTGGAAAAGCTTCAATCAAAGCATCCAACAAATCACCTGTTCCACTTCCAGAAATACTTGCAAAAGTAAAATACTCTCCTAATCCTAAATTATAAAACTCTACTGCGTCTTTCTCACGCATCGCATTATCTACTTTATTCACAGCCAATAAAACAGGCTTAGTCACTTTACGCAACAACTTTGCCACCGTTTCATCCATCGGTGTAATTCCCTCTTCTACATCTACCACAAAAACAATCACATCGGCTTCATCTATTGCCAATTCAACTTGTTTACGGATTTCTCCCTCAAAAACATCATCAGATCCACGAACATATCCACCCGTATCTATCACAGAAAATTCTTTTCCGTTCCACTCGCTTTTACCATAGTTTCTATCTCTGGTTACCCCAGAAACTGAATCTACAATAGCTTCTCTTCTTTGTATCAGCCTATTAAAAAGGGTTGATTTCCCTACATTAGGTCTTCCTACTATCGCAACAATATTATTCATTTTATTCGTATTCAAATAGTTATCCTTAGCGCACACTTTTGCGGTTAAGGCGTGCAAAGGTAGTGTTTAAAACGATGAGAATCAATTTTTTTGATATATTAGCACAACTAAACTATACCAAACCCAATTCCCCAAAAGCTATGACCCCAGATAACGAAATTAGATTACGCCTACGATTTTACAAAGACATCAACGAAAACGCGGATATTTTACGCTCTAAATTCGAAAAATTCATCTATGAAAAATCGCCAGATTATTATGCCAAAATCAGAGGCTATCACATTTGGCTAAACATAAAAGGAGACAAAAAAAGATATTGGTCGCCCCATTTGCATCTCGAATTAGAAAAAAAATCCGAAAACGAAACCCATATCCGAGGACTCTACGGGCCAGACCCAACTTTGTGGACCTTATTTATGTTTCTGCATTTTATGATTGCAGGTACTTTCATCGTCTTTTGTGGCATTGCATACACACATTATGTACTCAAAGAATCCACACAATGGGATTTAATCGTACTTTCTATGATGATTTTCGCTTGGTTTCTCCTCTATGTCATCGCCCGACAAATCCGATCCAACGGCGAAAAACAAATGAACGACTTAGAAAAAGTCTTTTTAAAAATTATTGAATAACCCTACTTTTCAGGAGCTAATCCAGCACTCCATTACAACTCCTCGTTCCAAAAAACTGTGGTTCTACTGCGCTTGCAGGAGCTTCCGTTGGTCGCTCTGCCAGCCCAAGAACCACTAGTTTTTGGTACTCCGGGGTTTCCATTACGATCTGGGCTAAAAAAAAAGTAGAGACAAGTCGCGACTTGTCCCTACTGATTAAACTATTTTCCCAAACATCCGTACGGACAGGTCGCGACCTGTCCCTACTGATTATACCCGAAACGCTTCAACATATTGGCGTTGCTTCTCCAATTCTTATTCACTTTCACATACAATTCAATATGAATTTGTTTGCCAAAGAACTTTTCCAAATCAACACGGGCATCCATTCCTACTTTTTTCAAAGCGGCACCTTTATGACCAATGATAATTCCTTTTTGCGTATCACGCTCTACCATAATTAAAGAACGAATTCGTATAATAGTATCGGTTTCCAAAAACTCTTCGGTAACAATTTCTACAGCATAGGGAATCTCCTTACTGTAATTCAACAATATTTTTTCACGAATCGTTTCGTTTACAAAGAAACGTTCCGGTTTATCTGTTAATTGATCTTTAGGATAATAGGCTGGCGATTCTGGTAACAAAGCAATAATTCTTTGAAACACTTCAGGAACATTAAAATTCTGCAACGCCGAAATTGGGTAAATTTCCGCATTTGGAACTTTAGCCGTCCAAAAAGCTACTTGCTCTTCCAATTGCTCTTGATTCGAATTGTCAATTTTGTTCAACAACAACAAAACTGGAATTTTAGAATGGATAATTTTATTAAAAAAAGCATCGTCTTTCAATTCTTTTTCGCCAATTTCCACCATATAAATCAAAACATCGGCATCTTCAAAAGCAGATTTTACAAAATTCATCATAGATTCCTGCATTTCGTAAGCAGGCTTGATAATCCCGGGTGTATCCGACAAGATCAATTGAAAATCATCACCATTTACAATTCCTAAAATTCTATGTCTAGTGGTTTGTGCTTTAGAGGTAATAATAGATAATCGTTCCCCAACAAAAGCATTCATTAGTGTTGATTTTCCAACGTTTGGATTTCCAATTATATTTACAAAACCGGCTTTATGTGTCATTTTTAATTCATTTAATTTTACTTCGCAAAATTCGATGTAAAAGATATAGGCTGCAAAGGTAGCCATATCAACTCAATAGACGAAATAAAACATTTTTTTAAAT
>CAUPCW010000160.1:0-4964 GCA_963509895.1 uncultured Flavobacterium sp. | reverse complement strand
GAAGCTTTAAAAAAGGTAAAATCAATCGTTACTGTTGCCTCTGGGTCAGTTCAAGGCACAACTGTTGAGATGACTTCAAAAATAACCTCAGACAAAAAATTGAGTGTAGAAATGAAGGCTGGAGGAATGACTATGATGAAAAGAGTATTAGGAGACAAATCAGGATACGCGATTCAACAAGGCCAACGCAAAGACCTCTCCATCGAAGAGTTTAAAGAAAAGAAAGCTGATATGAATCCTTTTGATGAATTACCTTTACTTGATAAAGCCAACATCACATTAGCAGGCATTGAATCCATCAACGATACAGATGCCTACGCAATCAAAGATGGTCAATCAACGCTTTATTATGATACAATAAACTTCTTCAAAATCGCAGAAAGTAAAACTTCTGAAAGAGGAACCCAAACAACCTATTTCAATGATTACAAAGAAGTTAAAGGAATAAAATTCCCACATACAACAATAATGAATATTGGAATAGAACTTAAGCTTACTACCTCCGATGTAAAAATCAACGAAGGCGTAACTGATGCCGATTTTCAATAATCACAACTTAAATTAAAACAAAAAGACTGCTTTCATCGGCAGTCTTTTTCGTTTATACTATTTTGGGCGTGACGTACAATGTAGCTAACTTAAGCGTATCAAGGCATCATTTTGTCATTCCGAAGAATGAGGAATCTCATTAGTGACTCACACTATGTGATTTCTCCTTTGTCGAAATGACATAAAAAAATACTTATTTTCTAGCCGATAAATACACCCCAACCAAAACAATAAAGGCTCCCAAAAGCTGCACAGGCGTCAACAATTCATGATCCAACATTCCCCAAAAGAAAGCTACCACTGGAATCAAATACGTAACCGAAGTCGCAAAAATAGGCGAAGAAATCTGAATGAGCTTAAAGAAAATAATATTGGCAATTCCCGTTCCCAACACTCCCAAAATCAAAATATACAACACTGATTCTTGAACTTCCGCCCCATAAGTCATAGCAAAAAAATCAGTACTGTATAATACAGCCAACGCTGGAAAAAGCAAGACCAAAAAATTACCAGTCGTAATACTCAAAGGAGGCAAATCCGATAAATATTTTTTAATTAAATTGACATTTGTAGCATAACAAATCGAAGCAATCAATACTAAAAAAGCATAATAATAATTTTGATTGGGATGATGCACCGCGCCATTCCAAATCAACAAAGCACTACCTACTAAACCAATCAATACTCCAAAAATTTGATTGCGCCTAAAGTCCAAACTGAAGAAAAGTGCCCCAATCAACAAGGTATTCAAAGGCGTTAAGGAATTCAAAATAGAACTTATGGAACTATCTATTTGTGTTTGTGCTAAAGCAAACAAATAGGCAGGAATAAACGTTCCAAACAAAGAAGTCAAAGCAATATACTTCCATTGATGACGCGGGATTTTCATCAAACTTCTAAAACCAATCACCAACAAAAACAGCGCCGCAAAAATGATACGTAACGACCCCAACTGAAAAGCCGTTAAACCCACCAACCCCTTTTTGATCAATATAAACGAACTGCCCCAGATAAGAGATAAAAGCAGCAAATAGCCCCATTTGAATTGTTTTGATATCATCTGTTTTATTTTGGTTCAAAATTGTAATTATTTTGGGAATATCTAGGTGTTTTTTTGATTAATTTTGACCCAAAATGAATTTTAAGTTCATCTAAATCAATACCAATGAATAGTACAAAAATAATCACCGCTATGGCTATTGCAAGTATCGTCATGGTAGGTTGCAAGAAAGAAACAGAAACAGCCAAACCAGGAGTAGCTGTTACCGCAACGCCAGCTGCTAAAAAACCAATTGCAGCAGCAAATGTACAAACCGCAAGTTTCGAAATCACTGGAATGACTTGTGCGGTAGGATGTGCAAAAACCATCGAAAAAAAATTAGCCGAATCTGAAGGTGTTGAAAAAGCTACTGTTGATTTTGACAAAAAGCTAGCTACTGTATCTTTTGACAAAACGGTTCAAAACCCAACGTCGTTAACTCAAGTGATTGAAGGCGTAGCCGATGGAAAAACTTATAAAGTGATACAACCTAAATCATAGGTAGAAAAATTATCAAACAAAAAAGCATTCGCCATAAACGAATGCTTTTTTTTATGTTTTTTACTTTCTTGTGAAAAACCAAATGTTCTGGCTAGCCCTGATGGAAGTGGCATCCTTTGCCGCCGGGGTTCGGCGGGAAAGACAAAACGGACAGCAGGAGGATTCGTTATTGAAAAACCAAGTGTTGTGCTCCTAAAAAACTACCTCCATTTCAAGGTTTCCATCAGATGCTGCATGTCGTTTTTGATATAACTAGCAGCAGGCATAATGGAATCAAAATTAGGCTTGGCATAGAAATAAACGGAGCCCGTTATGAAATGTCTCGTACTATCGGTGGCGTAAAATTGTGAATTGGTGGCCGCATTACCATCTACTTGATAAAACATGCCATAGACTTTTTTGTCGGGATTCAAGTAGGGTTGTTCAATGATATCATCGGCTTTGATCACGTGCTCAAAAGTTAATTTCTGAGCGTCACGTAATAATTGCTTGATGTTATTGGACACCGGTTTGTAAGTCAAATAAATGGTAGCTTTCATTTTGGGATATGTAATTGTATAACTACAATCTGATTTTCCCTCGATTATGGTGGCAGCATCATTACTTTCGAAAGTAAAGGGACAAGGGTTTTTAAAATCGATGTATTTGGCTTCGGGATAATCCAAGCGCAAATAACCTGAAGGTTTGGGCAACACATCGTCTTTACAACCTGTTACTGCCAATAATACTATTCCTATAAATATACTACCTTTTCTTTTCATTTTTTATTCAATTACAACTTGCCTTAAAATGGTAAGTCGTTTATGGGCAAACCTCCACTTGAGGCATCAAAGTTAGTGTTTTTTGGAGATTCCTGAACGGGATTCGTTTTGTGATCTTGGTCTTTTTTGGTGGTCAAAAACGTAAACTCCGTGACTTGAATTTCGGTAGTGGATTTCATGGTACCATCTTCGGCTTGCCATTGGCGCGATTTGATGCGACCTTCTACATAAATTTTATCTCCTTTGGAAAGGTATTTTTCGCATATTTCGGCGGCTTTGTTTCGTACCACCAAGTTATGCCATTCGGTTGAAGTAATTTTTTCGTTGGTAGATTTATTGATATACACTTCGTTTGTAGCCAATTGAAAGCGACCAATACAGTTTCCGCCTTCAAAATAATGCATCTTAATGTCGTCGCCTAGATGCCCTATTAACATCACTTTGTTTAATGTTCCGTTCATGATTACAATGGTATTTCAACCAAAGATACATTATTTTTTAAAATTATTTAGTCCAAGCTTCTTCGATGAAATTATGAATCACTATTGGAAACGGGAAGGTTTTTAGTTGTTCAAGGGATATTCCATCAACTAAAATAGCATCGAGAGACACTTTCCAAAACTTGATATGCAAATGCTGATGCGATAACTTATGCACTATACTAATAGGATTCATTTCTTGAATACGCACCACCGAAGCTCCAAAAGAAGCATCCTCCTGAATCAACGGCGCGATGGTTTCAAAACCTTCTTCTTGTAGGGTTTCTATCAAAGGGAACTCATACAAATTGTACCAAATCCCTTTATCTGTGCGTTGTTGCAGTTTTGTGTTTCCGCTTTCATCGGTTATCACTATATAATTAAAGTAGCGATGGCTTACTTTTAGCTTTTTGGATTTTACGGGCAACTCACCTACCAATCCTTTTTGCAAAGCAACACAACTGGCATTAAAAATGCAATCTTCGCAATTCGGACTTTTAGGTACACATTGTAATGCGCCAAACTCCATTATGGCTTGGTTGAAAAGTGCGGGTTGGTCTTTGGGCAACAATTCGGCTGCCAAAGCGGTAAATTCTTTTTTGGTTTTCCCTAAGCTTATGTCAGACTCGACCCCAAAATACCGAGACAACACCCGAAACACATTTCCATCTACCACAGGTACGGGTTCATCATAAGCAAACGATGCGATGGCAGCAGCGGTATATTCTCCAACACCCTTCAATTGCAAAAGACCTGAAAAAGAATTCGGAAAAACACCCGCTAATTCATTTACTATATATTGAGCGGTTTGATGTAAATTTCTAGCTCGAGAATAATACCCTAATCCTTGCCAAAGTTTAAGCACTTGTTGTTCATCGGCCTGAGCCAAATCATAAACTGTAGGAAAAGATTCTAAAAAAGCGTAAAAATAAGGTGTTCCTTGGGCGACACGCGTCTGCTGAAGTATTATTTCTGAGAGCCAAATTGGGTATGGATTAGTGGTATTTCGCCATGGCAAATCACGCTTATTTTGTAAATACCATTGAATTAACGAATTAGAAAAAATCATTGTAAATTATTTGTAAGCAAAAGTAAAAGTTTATGTAATTAAATTTTAACTAATTAGGTTGATTTATTGTTTTTTAAATTCATATATTTGCAACCTCAAAAAAAATAGTACAACATATTAAAAAGGAAAGAAAATGACGAAAGCAGATATCGTAGCAAAGATTTCAGAAAAATTAGGTCTTGAAAAAGGAGATGTTCAAGCAACAGTTGAGACTTTTATGAATGAAGTTAAAACTTCATTAGAAACTGGAGACAATGTGTATCTAAGAGGTTTCGGAAGCTTCATTGTAAAAACAAGAGCTGAAAAAACAGGAAGAAATATTTCTAAAAATACCACTATTAAAATCCCAGCTCACAACATCCCAGCTTTTAAACCAGCTAAAGTGTTTGTAGAAGGTGTAAAAACAAATAACGAAGCAAAATAATCTATTAATTAATCATAAAATCTTCAGGATATGCCAAGTGGTAAAAAAAGAAAGAGACATAAGGTAGCGACGCACAAACGTAAAAAAAGAGCGAGAGCTAACCGTCATAAAAAGAAAAAGTAGTTTTAAACTACTTTTTTCT
>CAUPCW010000159.1:0-4977 GCA_963509895.1 uncultured Flavobacterium sp. | reverse complement strand
CCGGTGTACAAGCGCACCAATAAAAAACTGAGCATACGAGGCAAAACGGTTGCTAGTCCGTATATCGCAGTTTGTTTGAATAGACTTTTATATAATCCCAAAGTAGTTTGGTTTTGATTTGACTTAAGAAAACAAAAATAGGGAATTCACGGTTGACTTAATAAAAAAATTTAACCATAAGGATTGTGGTTAAATTTAAACATTGAAGTCTTTTTGGAATAGCAACTGTTATTTGAACCATATAAGGGCATTTAAGGTCATAGGAGAATAGTAGGCGTTTGATTTGGTGTTAAATTTAAACATTAAAGTACATTGAAGCCTTTTGGAATAGCAACTATTTTTTGAGACATATAAGGGCATAGGAGAATAGCGGGCGTTTGATTTGGTGTTAAATTTAAACATTAAAGTCCATTGAAGCCTTTTGGAATAGCAACTGTTGTTTGAACCATATAAGGGCATGTAAGGTCATATAAGAATAGCAGGCGTTTGATTTGGTGTTAAATTTAAATATTAAAGTCCATTGAAGCCTTTTGGAATAGCAACTGTTGTTTGAACCATATAAGGGCATGTAAGGTCATATAAGAATAGCAGGCGTTTGATTTGGTGGTAAATTTAAACATTGAAGCCATTGAAGTCTTTTTGGAATAGCAACTGTTATTTGAACCATGTAAGGGCATGTAAGGTCATATAAGAATAGCAGGCGTTTGATTTGGTGGTAAAATTAAACATTAAAGTCATTGAAGCCTTTTGAAATAGCAACTGTTATTTGAACCATACAAGGGCGTGTAAGGTCATATAAGAATAGCGGGCCTTTGATTTGGTGTTAAATTTGACCGCAAAGGAAATTCACTTTTATTGTAAACCTCTCTTAGATGACCTTATATGCCTTAAATGGTTTATTATTTATGAAAGCCCCTCTTCGTTGATGATTTTCAAAAAATGAAAGCCTTTGGGCACATACCCTTGGTTGTAATAAAAACGATGGGCATTGAAGTTTCCTGTAAATGCATCCAAAACAATCATGGTGCAATTCGTGGCTTTGGCTTTAGCATCAATATAATCGGTCATAATTTTTCCAATACCTTTGGCGCGATGATCGGGATGTACCACAAAATTATCGATTTCGATATATTTTCCAGACCATAATTTATACCCTTGCCAAAAACCCGTAATACCCAAACAAACTTCGCCTTCAAAAACGGCAAGCTGTTTATAGTTATGCGGAATCATTTCGGCAAGATAAGTATCGTATTTTTCAATGGTAAAAGTGGGATACAAATGACGCATCATGTCAATATGAGCTAGCATCTCTTCTTTAGTGCTCAATTCTCTAAGTTGAATTTCCATAAGTAATTTTAAAAGTGTAAAATTAGAGAAAAAAGGGATGAGATGGAAAGATGTGGGAGGAGGAATTTTTTAGAAAATTTAATAAAACAGTAAACTAGTTCATTCTAATATATGTTTGCAAGCTATAAATTAACATAAAAGGAATTTTAATAAATTTGTACGATTTTTAACCAAAAAAAGGCCTGTGGCACAATTTTAGTTATAGTACAGACAAACTAACCCAAAATTAACCATGCATAAAAAACTACTCTTTGTACTATTCTTTTGCGCATTATCTACTTTGTCTTATTCACAAAAAAAAGGAAAAATGGCCTTACCTCTCATAGAAGAAGAAATAGCAACCTCTCTATGGGAAAATAAAAAATCAAAATCTTATTCTTGGTTAGTTATTTATGACCAGAAAAAAATGGATTCTATTTTAGCAATAAAAGTGCTAGTAACAACCAATGAAAAACCAAAGCAAAAACAACAAGTATTAAAGTGGAATCAAAAGAAATATTAAAACAAAACGAGCCAACATGAGTTGGCTCGTTTTGTATTTTTTTAGTAATGAAATTTATCCATTCAAAGCTTCAGCTCCACCAACAATCTCAAGGATTTCGTTAGTAATCGCTGCTTGACGTGCTTTATTGTAACACTATTATACTTTATAAAAAACATCTTCCAAAGAAATCTCCAATTCAGGAAACAAAGGACTTTTAATATTTTCGCCTTCTACTTGTGGTTTCAAACCGATAAATTCGCCATTAACTAAAGTGTAGACTAGTATTATTTTATCATTGGGTTCTATGATCCAATATTCTTTTACACCCGCTTCTTGGTATAAATTAAACTTAGTATGAACATCGTGTTTACTATTGTTCGGTGATATAATCTCCACCATCAAATCGGGTGTTCCGTTACAACCTCTTGCATCTAACTTGCTTTCGTCACAAATAATACACAAATCGGGTTGTAGTACTGTTGTATCTTTTTTGGCTGAAGGTATTGGCAACCGAACATCAAAAGGGGCTTGAAAAACTCTACAAGGTTTTCGTCTAAAATTAATATAAAAAATTCCGGTAAGATTATTAACAACCGTTTGATGTACCATGCTTGGAGCCGGACTCATTTTGAGAATAAACCCTTTTATCAACTCCACACGTTCCTGAAATTGCCACTTCAAATAATCCGAATACGAATATTCTTTGGTCAAATCTAAATCCGAAAAATTAGTAACTATTGCCATCACAGTAGATTTTAAAAAACAAATTTAATCAATTGTAATTAGATTTTGCATAAAAATAAAAAGTCCCGCAATTGCGGGACTCTTAAATATATTCGAATAATAATTATTATCCATTCAAAGCTTCAGCTCCACCAACGATCTCTAAGATTTCGTTAGTAATCGCTGCTTGACGTGCTTTGTTATAAGTTAACTTCAATTGGTCACGTAATTCAGTTGCATTATCTGTAGCTTTATGCATAGCCGTCATACGAGCACCATGTTCTGAAGCAAATGAATCTCTAATTCCTTTATATAATTGCGTTTTCAATGATTTAGGAATCAAAGTCAACACGATTTCTTCTTTTGAAGGCTCAAAAATGTAATCACCAGGAGTAACCGCTTTATCTGCTTGAATAGGAGCTAATGGCAAAAACTGTTCTGTTTGAACAATTTGAGTTGCAGCATTTTTAAATTGGTTGTATACCAATTCAATTCTATCATAATTACCACCCACAAATTGTTGTGTTAAATGATCTGCAATTGTAGCCACGTTCTCAAAACTCAAAGCATCAAAAACTTTACTCTCGTTAGCAATTACTGCAAAATTTTTACCCAAAACATCGTTTCCTTTTTTACCAATAGCAAAAACATCTACTTGTTTTCCTGTGTAATAATCTGCACGTACTTTAACTTCCTTAATTACATTGGTATTAAAAGCTCCGCACAAACCACGGTTAGAGGTAATAGCTACTAATAATACTTTTTTGATTTCTCTTTGTGTAGTATACTCTCCTCCTACATCACCATCTAAGGTAGCAGAAAGATTTTGTAGTAATTCCGTTTGTTTTTCAGCATAAGGACGCATCGCAGTGATGGCATCTTGCGCTTTTTTCAACTTTGCAGCAGAAACCATTTTCATCGCAGATGTAATTTGCATCGTAGATGAGATGGAAACAATTCTATTACGGATTTCCTTTAAATTTGCCATTTTTATATGGGTATTGGGTTTTGGATATTGGGTGTTGGGTTTTTAAAATCAATAACCAAACACCCAAAACCTAAAACCTAATTAGTTATACTTTGCTGAAATTTCTTTTGCTGCAGCTTCGATTACATCTGTAATTTCGTCTGTAAATTTTCCTGCTTTCAAAGCATCCAAAGTTGCTCTGTTTTTGTTGTTCATGTAGTCTAAGAAATCTTTTTCGAATTCTTTTACTTTATTCACAGGAACATTACGCAACAAGTTTTTAGAACCTGCGTAGATAATTGCTACTTGGTCTTCAACTGTATACGGATCGTTCAAACCTTGTTTCAAGATCTCAACGTTTCTTCTACCTTTTTCAATAACATTTAAAGTAACAGCATCCAAATCGGAACCGAATTTAGCAAACGCTTCCAATTCACGGAATTGTGCTTGGTCTAATTTTAAAGTACCCGCTACTTTTTTCATTGATTTAATTTGAGCGTTACCACCCACACGAGATACAGAAATACCTACGTTAATCGCTGGACGAACCCCAGAGTTAAACAAATCTCCATCCAAGAAAATTTGACCATCTGTAATCGAAATTACGTTCGTTGGGATATAAGCTGATACGTCACCTGCTTGAGTTTCGATAATTGGTAAAGCTGTTAATGAACCACCACCTTTAACGATTCCTTTTAATGAATCTGGTAAATCATTCATATTTTTAGCGATAGAGTCATCAGCAATTACTTTACAAGCTCTTTCTAACAAACGAGAGTGTAGGTAGAAAACGTCACCTGGGTAAGCCTCACGTCCTGGAGGTCTTCTTAATAAAAGAGACACCTCACGGTAAGCTACCGCTTGTTTAGATAAGTCATCATAAACAATTAAAGCTGGACGACCTGAATCTCTAAAATATTCACCAATTGCAGCACCTGCGAAAGGAGCATATACTTGCATTGGAGCTGGATCAGAAGCATTAGCTGCAACAATCACTGTATAAGCCATTGCTCCTTTTTCTTCTAACATTTTTGCAATTCCAGCAACAGTAGAAGCTTTTTGACCAATAGCCACATAGATACAGAAAACGGGTTTCCCTGCATCGTAAAATTCTTTTTGATTTAAGATAGTATCGATACAAACTGTTGATTTACCAGTTTGACGGTCACCAATAACCAACTCACGTTGTCCACGACCTACAGGAATCATAGCATCAACTGCTTTTACACCTGTTTGTAATGGTTCAGTTACTGGCTGACGGAAGATAACTCCAGGAGCTTTTCTTTCTAATGGCATTTCGTATAATTCACCTGTGATTGGTCCTTTACCATCAATTGGCTGACCTAAAGTGTTTACTACACGTCCTACCATTCCTTCTCCTGTTTTAAGAGAAGCAATACGTTGTGTTCTTTTGGCAGTAGAACCTTCTTTGATTCCAGTTGATGGTCCTAAAAGT
>CAUPCW010000158.1:0-5198 GCA_963509895.1 uncultured Flavobacterium sp. | reverse complement strand
AGAAGCTTCTGGTTGACGAGCAATAGCGTCCATTGCTGAACCACCAATTTTACCAATACCTAAACCTGCTCCGATTACAATTAATCCTGCTCCTACAATAGTTGGAATTTGCATAATATATATATTAAAAATTAAACATTCTTTATTTGATGTTGAATCGTTAATTCGTTGAATCGTAAGACGGTTAAACAAATTAACGGTTAAACATTTTAATGGTGTGCTTCTTCGTGGTGGTGTTCTTCGTTACCAGCTCCAAAATAAAGGGCAGACAACATAGTGAAGATATACGCTTGAAGGAAAGCTACTAATATTTCTAGAATAGAAAGTGCAAATGCCAATCCGAATGACAAAGTACTTCCGATCCAGCTTTTGAAAATAAACATCAACCCAATGATACTCATCAATACTACGTGACCCGCTAAAATGTTAGCATACAAACGTATCATCAATGAGAATGGCTTAATGATTGTTCCTAATAATTCGATAGGCGCTAAGATAAATTTCATTGGTGTTGGCACTCCTGGCATCCAGAAAATGTGCCCCCAGTAATTTTTGTTAGCTGTAAAAGTTGTAATTAAATAGGTTAAGATAGCTAATGAAAAAGTAATCGCAATATTACCTGTTACATTGAATCCAAACGGAGTTAATCCTAAAATATTCAAGAAAAAGATGAAGAAGAAAATCGTCAATAAATAACTCATGTATTTTTTGTATCCTTTCTCACCAATGTTTGGGATTGCGATTTCATCTCTTACATAGATAACTAAAGGTTCAAAGAAACGTCCTGCTCCTTTTGCAATTCCTCCATTTTTAGCATAAGATCTAGCTAAACTTGAGAACAATACCAACATCAAAATAGCCACAAACAAAATACCAACTACACTTTTAGTAATTGACAAATCTAATGGACGAACATTAGTTGGGTGACCGTGCGCTTCAGTAAGTGTACCTTTAGCATCAGTCTTATAAATTTTTTCGTGGTGTAATTTGTAGAAGTTTCCGTTGTGCTCTGCAACATCGGCTACAGGACCATGGTGAAATTCAGCTGAAGAGAATACTTGCAAACCATTATCCCAAAGAATAATTGGTAATGAGAAACCGTAGTGTTCTCCTGTTTCTTTATCTGCATTAAAATTAAAAGAATGTGAATCTAATAAGTGGTGATTGATGAATTCTTTGATTTCGGTCTTAACATCTTTTGGTTCAGCGTGAGCTCCTTCATGCGCTACAGCTCCTTCATGACCCTCTGCGACTACTTCTACTTTAGTACTATCAACCACAGGGTTTGCAGTACTAAACAAAGGAAGGCAGGCTACTAAAATTGCTACTAAAAATCGAAGTGGTTTGTTTGAAATCACCATAACAGTTAATTATCTTAATTTATTACGTTTCTGAAATTTGGTGCAAAGGTACATTTTTTATTAATATCCAAAAGAATATAAAAAATAAATTTTTTGCGGATTTGGCTTTTTCAACCCCCTATTTTTGCTTTTCATTTACTAAGCGAATAGTGAAAAGTGTTTCAATTAGCAAAAAGAGAATAAAAAGTGCAAAAAAGTTTATTTTTTCGGGAGAATTTTGAAGAGTTGCTACTTTTAGTATAGGACGTAATAAGAGGTAACAAAAAACCATTTTTATACTGGTTACCAATAGAAAACTCATCCCTACATTATCTAAACTTTTCCTTTTAACGAACAACAAGACCAAAACAACTAGAAATGTAAATAAAGTAAACCAAGCATAAAGTTCTGGCAAAGAATAGATAAAATTTTGGGTGTTAATTTTTAATACAAAAAACAACCCTTCGTGTACTCCAAAGGCAATTAGTATGACTAACAAAAGGGGACTGATTTTTTTAAAAAAAGAGGTATTCATTATTGATTTTTATTGATTTCATTTACTTGTCGGTACACATTGTACATGGCCAAAAAAACACCAACAATAACTAAAATTTTAACGTAGTACACTTTTGGACTCGGGTGATTCTCATCTAGCCAATGGCCTAAATAAGCAAATAAAAAAATCAATACTCCCATTTGAATAGGGATATTGATTAAGGCCAACCATTTATTGGGTTTTCGGTTATTTGGATTGGGTTCCATCCGTTTTGTTTTCTATGGTTTGCATCACACAAGTGGCTGTAAAATGAGCGCCAGGTTCAATGGCTAACTTTCCGATACACACTTCGCCTTCAACGAAAGCTGTTGCTTTTATATTCAGCAATTCGTATACCGTTATTTTTCCGGTAAAAACTCCTTCGATGTCGGCATTTTTGCATACAACATCGCCAATCACTTTTCCAGAGGGCCCAATTACTAATTTTCCATTGGAAGTAAAATTTCCAATCAATTCTCCATCCAACCTAAAATCGGCAGGAGAAAAAACATCTCCTTTAATTTGAGTGGCTTCTACAATTCTATTGGTTTTGCCTAATAAATCAGTGTAGGGTTGTTTGTTTTTTTTCTCGAACATGTTTAGGGCGTTTTTGGGGCTAAATAGGCGTCTAAGTTCTTTTTCATTTGGACAATCTTGTAATTCTCATCGGTTATTGGAATTGCCATTGCTTTCACAGAAGGCGCAGCCTTTTTATTAAAAATCACCGACACATCATTAACATATAATTCCGATTGAAACCCGTGCACACATAAGATGCGCTCTGTATCAGTATAATTATCGCAGGTATAATATAGGTTTTCTAAATTTTCCTTAGCCATAAATTCTAAAACTTGCTTTTCGATAGCGCGCTCTTGTTTGTAATCTTCGATAGGAATTCTAAAAATAATCTTCCATTTTTTGGTGTCTACCGTACTAAAAGCCATTCGTTCCAAAATAGGAATTTGTGTCATAATGATTTCTTCTGCTTTTTTACCTTCTTCAGTATTGGCATACGTATCGGCTACATATTGCATCGCTTCTTTGTAAGCTGTCAATCCTTTTGTTTTAGCCAACGCATTTGCTTTGAGCAACTCAAACTTGGCTACAATTTCTTCGCCAGTCAACTGATTAATCATCGTGTTGCAACGCGCAATTACTGCCGCAAATTTTTCGTCCTTAAACCATTCGTAGCATTCCTTATATTTATTCTCAGGGGAATCTATGTCTTTGGCTCCATCAAAAGAAGGATTCATTATTATTCTAGCATATCTAGAATCTGGAAATTGTGTGGTGATCGTGTTTTTAACCGAAGCTGCTTTGGCTTTATTCGTGATTTCGTAAATCTTGTACAAATTGTATTGAGTGGGAGGAATCAATTTTACATCGGGATGAAAGCTTAGTAATTGTTCCAACTTAGTACTGGCCAAGTCGTACTCTTTGAATTTTTCTTTGTAAACAACGCCTAATTGATAATACTCAATATTTCTTTCTTTGGTAATACTATCAATTGCCGAAGACTTAGTTGGCAATTGATTTAGATAATACGCTAAAGTATAACGTGGATCTTCAACCTCTTTTTCGGTAACTACAGTATCATCATTTATTGTCTCGTCTGAGATGTCATTGGCTCCTTTTTTTGCATTTGAAAACAACCAATTTTCGACCAAAGCACGATTCCCGAAAGATTTTCTAAATTCTAATTTCCCGAAGGCCACCGTTTTTGGATTGTAAAAATAAAAGGTATTAGCAGATTCGGCTTGTTGATTATCGCTCGGAGGGAGAAAGGCCGATTTATTTGCCAGACCTGGACCAGTTGCTACTGCTGCAGGATCGGAGGAAGAAGCTGACAAATTACGTTCAATATTCGCTAATTTTTGCTTTTGTTTCTCCTCCAACACTCGCTTTATTGAATCTTGTTTTTTGATAGCAACAATATGCTTTTCATAGTAAGCATTTCGATCAGAAGGAGACAATGCTATTGCATTTAGAATACTATCATTTCTTTTGATACTAGTTTCTAATCGAATGGCTTCGTCTAAATCTTTACGCTTTTTTTGAATTTTATAAAATTCTCTTGTTTTTGGATCAAGCTTCACAAGCGTACTATCATAGTATTTTGCCGCCAAAGGATAATTCGTCGCCTTGAAATAAATAGTACCAATATTTCTATAATTGGATGCTGCTAAATAAGGATCTTTAGGACGAGCTTCTAGAGAAGCTTTATAGAAAATGGTAGCCGAATCTGGATTTTTATAATTGTCATAAAACAATCCCATATTATGATAAATCACATCCAAAAAAGAACGATTCTCCCGATCCTCCATCAGTTCGTTATAAATGGCTACAAAAGCATTGGGATCACCCGTTTCATAATCAAACAATTGTGCTTTTCGAGCATAGGACTGAATAATGTAGTCTCTCTTAGCATTCCGATTCATCTTGATTACAGCGTCATAGCAAAAAAGTGCGCTGTCTCTTTTCCCTAATTCTTGATACAATTGCCCCAAGATAAAGCGATAACGAGCTTTTTCCTCATTGCTTTTAGTATAATCTACTGCAGTTTTGAGTTTTGCAACGGCGCTATCTTTTTGTTCTAAATTCAAAAAAGCCTCAGCCAAAAGGGCATTAGCATCCGCAAAAGGTTGGTCTTTGAATTCCTCGTCTTTGAGTAATTTATTGATGTTTTTTACCACTAAAGCATCGTTGCCCAAGCGCATATTGGTTTTTTCACGCCAAACTTTAGCTTCGTATATTTTATCGCTTTCGGGATATTTGTACAGAATATAATTGAAAGCATCTAAGGCTGGTACAAAACGCTGGTCGTAATAACGCGCTTTCCCAAGCAAAAGATAGGCTTCGTCCATCTGATAATTGACCTCACGCCCACCAATATTCATTGAGTGTTTTTGAATGGCTTTGGTGGCCTTGGTTTCTGCCAATTCAAAATCGGCATTTTTGGGTTTATCTTCTGGAGTAACACTTTCAGAAAGTTGCATTCTTTCTATGGGTAACAACTCCCAAAAATTATCTTTATTACCCGATGTAAGCCCATTTACCCCTTTGTCTAAACCTATTTGTCCATTATATAAAATATTGTAACGCGTACTCAAAGCGTGCGAATTTCTGGCCAAAAAAGTATTCTTCTTGGTAGAACAAGCTATCAAGAAAACGAGAAAAAGTAGGGGATAAAAAGGCTTACAACCGGTAGTCTTCAATAGGAAACGTTTTATCATTTAACTTGAAAAACATCATTTTAGTATAATGACTGGTAAAAATACGTTTCTTTTTGAAATATTCGAATTTAAACCGCAAAAAACGCTTCT
>CAUPCW010000157.1:0-5314 GCA_963509895.1 uncultured Flavobacterium sp. | reverse complement strand
AGCTCCTTCCATAATCGATGAAATCAAACTTTTTGCAAAAGGATATTCAGGATTGACTTCGTGAACCATTTGTACAATTCTATTAATCACTCGCTTATAAATCAAAAAGAACCCATCTTTATTTTCTTCGTCTACATCCTTTGTATGCAGGGTTTTTGTAAACTCTTGGATAATGATTTTGTTTAAGATGCTCTCATTGATGTGAGTTGTTGCTTGGTCGTCTTCAACTTTTTCAGTTACAATTTGTATGGCCTTTACTAACCTTTCAAGAGGGTTGGTAATGTTATTGGTCGAAAAGACCAATCGGTACTCCATCCAGCTCCAATACCAAGAAGATAGATATACTAATAATTTGTGTTTGTTCTCGAAATAGCGGTAAATAGAACTTTCGTTTGAACCTATTAACTCGCCCAGTTTTTTGAAGGTAAACTCTTCAAAACCAATTTCGTTGATTAATAAAATGCTATGCTCTATGATTTTTTTTCCCAAAGTAGAAGTTTCAGGGTCTTTTACATAGATTTTGCTGTTTACTTGGATTTTTAGGTTGTTTAAAATACTATCCATTTGCAATTATGATTTCGATATTATTTTAGATTTGTTTTGTAAATCAAAGTTAAATATGGTGTTAATGATAAATCCGTTATTGTGTTGTATTACGTTTCGTCCGTTTACCTCGCGACCCAATTGTAAAATTTGATTGATGTATCCAGCTTCTAGCCTAAAAGTATTGTCAAATTTGTATCCCAAAAGCAGTCCAAAACGATTTTGGTCGAAGATGTTTTCATTAACATTATTGCCAAATCCAATCAGAATTTCATCGTAAATCGCCAGATAAGGAGTTTGATTACCAATGGTTTCTCCTTTTAATGGAACTTGTGCACGGAACATATAACGCAGACGGTTCGAAAATAAGTAATGGTCTTCTTTGGTAAGATTGGCAGTAGAATATCTTCCTACCCAACGCTGTTCTAGCATAAAGCGATGTGACAGTTCTACCATTTTTATTTTGTCGGTAAGTGTTATCATTTCATACATTCGGTGTTCCGTAAAATCTTTCCCAAATCCGTTGATTGGAATATCGCCATACGGATAGGTTTCTGCTAACGCATAGCCAACGCGCAATTGTACTTTGGGGTCTATTTGATAATTAATACCAAGACGAAGCAAGTTTTGTTGTTTGTCTTTTATCCATTCGTCTCTTCGCCATTGGAATTCTGTGTGAAGACTAATCTTTGGATTAAGTTTGAAAGTGCCATTGTAAACAAACCAAGCGATTGAATTATTATCTGTAATTCGAGTACTTTGAGCAAGAGTTAGCTGGCTTATGGCTAAAAAAAGCAGGAATAATTTATTTTTCATCCAAATGGTTTTCATTAAAAATTAATTCTAAATCCAAAATTCATATTTTCCTGTGGATTCATAGGAATTGGAACAGCGTTATTTTTGATGTCCAATTGTTCTAAATGCTTTAGTCCTCTTACTTCTTTTGGAAATTCTTTAAAGCGATTTTGATTCAAATACAATTGCGCTAAGTTTTTCAATAAAGCAATTTCACTAGGTAAGCGCTCCAAATTGTTGTTTTCTAAGTGAAGCATCGTAAGTTTAGGAAGTTTTGCCAAGGCGTCGATAGACTTAGGTAAATTGATGTTTTTGAATTCATTCAGATAAATTTCTTCAAGGCTTTCAATTTTGCTAATTTCTTCAGGAACTTTGGTAAAATCATTACCGCTAATTTCTAAAACTTTTAATTTCTTTAAATTTGTAATACCCTTAGGCAATGTTTTGAGATGGTCATTACTTAAATTTAAATATTCTAAGTTTTTGAATTTAGACCACAATGGAGAGTCTAACTGCAAAGACTGATTGCTCAAATTCAAGCGATATACTTTTTCAGGTTCTTTTACAGCCTGTTCCCAATTGGTATATGTTTTTTTTGTTTGTAGGGAGTCTTTTTGTTGCCCCCAACTCAGTTGTAATCCAAATACCAAAACCAATACATAACCAACCAATGTTTTCATAGTAATTATTTTTTTAATGAGTAACTGCATTACAAAAAAGTTATTTTGATTACAAAAATAATAGTAATACTTTTAATTAATAAAAGTTTTAACTTTTTATTGTGTTTTGATTAATTCTAAAAAAGGAATTGTTTTTATCTGATTATTTTCAATTAAAAGATATAAAAGCTATCTTTATGAGCATAAATCATAATAATTATGGGTAAATACGTTACCGCACCCGAAGCAGTAAAAGTGGTGCAATCAAATGACAGAGTATACATTCACGCCGCTGGAGCTACACCCAATGTACTTACAAAAGCGTTGACGGATAGAGCTTCTGAATTGAGAAATGTAGAAATTTGTCATTTACATACCGAAGGTCCAGCACCATACGCAAATCCAGAGTTGGCAGAAAGCTTTCACGTGAATTCTTTTTTTATTGCAAAAAATGTTCGACACACTCTAACAGCAGGAAATGGTTCTTATACGCCAGTCTTTTTAAGTGAATTGCCGCGTTTGTTCCGAAAAAAAGTAGTTCCGTTGGATGTCGTTTTTATACACGTTTCACCACCAGACAATCACGGTTATTGTTCCTTAGGGGTTTCTGTAGAGGCAACAGTCGCAGCTATAGAAAGTGCCAAAACGGTTATTGCACAAGTAAATCCAAATATGCCAAGAACTTTTGGTGACGGAATCCTGCACGTATCCGAAATAGATTTTTTAGTCGATGTAGATTGTCCAATACACGAAAAAGAAGAAGAAGCAATAACGCCTCTCGAAGCCAAAATAGGAGCACATATTGCCTCTTTAATCGACGACAAAAGTACGCTGCAACTAGGAATTGGTTCGATTCCAAATGCGGCTTTGGCTAATTTGATGAATCATAAAGATTTGGGACTCCACACCGAAATGTTCTCCGATGGTGTAATTGATTTAATTTTAAAAGATGTCATCAATTGCAATTACAAAGGAGTGACTCGCGGGCGTGTGCTTTCAACTTTTATGTTGGGTTCAAAGCGATTGTATGATTTTGTAAATGACAATCCATTTATAGAATTAAGAGAATCATCCTATGTAAATGATACAGCCAAAATAAGACGAAATCCAAGAATGGTCGCAATTAATTCGGCTATAGAAGTGGATATTACAGGACAAGTTTGTGCAGATTCTATCGGCGGAAGTATGTATTCTGGCGTAGGTGGTCAAATGGATTTTGTTCGTGGCGCTTCTTTAAGCGAAGGCGGAAAAGCAATTATCGCTTTGCCATCGGTAACCAAAAATGGAGCGAGTAGAATAGTCCCTTTCTTAAAACAAGGAGCTGGAGTGGTTTCTACCCGTTCGCACGTGCAATACATCATCACCGAAAACGGAATCGCAGATTTGTATGGCAAAACACTTAAAGATAGAGCAATGGAAATGATAAAAATCGCACATCCCAATCATCAAGAATGGATAGATAAAGCCTATTTTGATTTGCTAAATACAGGAAGACGATTTTAGTAGTTGCCTAAAATGAATGGCAATTAAGTAGTATTACAGAAAGGGGTGTTCTGTCAATTGGCAGAACGCCTCTTTTTTATGAAATATTTAAAAAGCAACTGTATTAAAATTAATATATTTGTCGCAACAAAAAAATCAACCTTATGTTTGGAATAGGAGGAGGAGAATTAATTTTTATTATGTTCATCGTTTTGATGTTGTTTGGTTCTGATAAAGTGCCAGAAATTGCTCGTACTATGGGAAAAGCGATGGCGCAGCTAAAACACGCTACTAACGACATTAAAAATGAAATTCAAAAAGGAGCAGAGGCCAACGGATTGGACCAAAAAACGTTAACCGATTTAACCGGAGGAATCAATTCCGAAATAGATAAAGCCAAACAAAATCTATTAGGCGATTCTGCCAATTCGATTACTAGTTTTGCTACTAATTTTACTTCCGAAATTACCAATGCATCAAATGCCGTAGAAGGAAAACCTTCTGCAACCGAAACGCCTACTACTGAAGAAAGCAAGGAAGCTGAAGGACCAATAAAAAGACAAATGTAATGTTAGAAAAGCTAGAAGCATTAGACATTCAGTTGTTTGTTTTTTTAAATGGTTTAGGTTCTGAGACCTTCGATGGTTTGTGGTTGTTTATCACCAAACAAGTCAATTGGACTCCCTTATTTTTGTTGCTTTTATACATCATTTACAAAAAAGTAGGAGCCAAGCAAACACTCTTTTTATTACTCTTTGTTGCAGCTTTAATCGCATTTACAGACCAGACAACCAATTTGGTCAAAAATACGTTTCAACGCTTGCGTCCTTGCAATAATACCGACATCAATACCATAATTCGCGTCGTGCAATCCAGAAATTCTTTTAGTTTTTTCTCGGGTCACGCTGCTAATTCTATGGCGGTGGCTAGCTTCTTGTTTTTGGTGTTGCGAAATAAGTTTCAGTATTTCGGGCTACTTTTTTTATGGCCTTTGATTTTTGCCTATAGCCGAATTTACCTAGGCTTACACTATCCAATAGACATTTTTACAGGATATTTTTGTGGTTTCACCTTTGGTTTTTTAACCTATAAAGGGTATCAAATTCTTCAAACAAAGTATTTTCCAATTACTAATTAGGAGCATCATCCAGCTGTACATTACAATCTTTTGGTTTGAAACTGTTTTTTTCTAAGACCAAAAAAGAGCTTCTTCCAGTCGCTTTTTTTAGTCAAGAAAAAATACCGTTCAACCCAAAAGGATTTTCATTCCCATCTGGGCTAGGAATCGTATTTTGATAAGACGTATAGGGGTTTAAAGTACTCTACTCACCGTCAATCCATCTCGAATCGGAAGCAAAACGGTTTCCACTCTTGGGTCGTTGGCTAAGAGTTGATTGTATTCTAATAAGACTTTTGTGCTCAAATCATTCTTTTGCAAAGGCTCCACAACTTTACCACTCCACAAAACATTGTCTGATAATATAATACCGCCTTTGTTCATTTTCGGAACAATAAGTTCAAAATAGTTCAAGTAGTTTTCTTTGTCGGCATCAATAAAAACCAAGTCAAATGTCAAATCAATTGTTGGGATAATATCAGTTCCTTCTCCTAAATGCTGTACAATTTGATGGCCCCAAGCCGACTTGTCAAAATGTTTTCGCTGAAAATCAACCAATTCTTCTTTGATGTCTATCGTGTGTAGTTGTCCATTTTCTTGCATCCCTTCGCACAAACACAAAGCCGAGTAGCCAGTGTAAGTTCCAATTTCAAGAATATTCTTTGGACGAATCAGTTTAGAAAGCATACTCAAAACTCTTCCCTGAAAATGACCGCTT
>CAUPCW010000156.1:0-5523 GCA_963509895.1 uncultured Flavobacterium sp. | reverse complement strand
TAGAAAGAACATTCTTATGCTAAAAATTGGAGTATTGGGTGCTGGTCACCTAGGAAAAATACATTTGCGTTTGTTGCAACAATCAGAAAAATACGAGTTGGTTGGTTTTTATGATGAAAATCTAGAAAATGGTCAAAAAATCGAAAAAGAATTTGGCTACAAACAATTCAAAACTATCGCTACTCTAATTCACGCTGTTGATGTCATAGATATCGTTACACCAACGCTTTCTCATTTTAAATGTGCCAAAGTTGCCATCAAATCTGGTAAGCATGTCTTCATAGAAAAACCTATTTCAAATACTGTTGATGAAGCGCTTGAAATTATCGCTTTAGCCAATGAAAATAATGTAAAAGGACAAGTAGGGCATGTAGAACGATTCAATCCTGCCTTTATCGCCACTAAAAACATGATTGAAAACCCTATGTTTATTGAAGCCCATCGACTAGCTGAGTTCAATCCTCGTGGTACAGATGTTCCTGTTGTACTGGATTTAATGATACACGATATTGATGCTATTTTAAGTGTGGTTCAATATAAAGTGAAACATATAAGTGCCAGTGGTGTATCAGTTATTAGCGATACTCCAGATATTGCTAATGCAAGAATTGAATTTGAAAACGGTTGTGTAGCCAATTTAACTGCCAGCCGCATTTCAATGAAAAACATGCGTAAATCAAGATTTTTTCAAAAAGATGCCTACATCTCTGTAGACTTTCTAGAAAAAAGATGCGAAGTGGTTAAAATGAAAGATGCTCCAGAAGTTCCTGGTGATTTTGACATGATTTTACAAAATGCCGAAGGTGTAAAAAAACAAATCTATTTTTCTAATCCAGAGGTAGAACAAAACAACGCAATTTTGGATGAATTGAATTCTTTCGCAGACGCCATCAACAACAATACTATACCAGTTGTAACTTTAGAGCAAGCAACAGAAGCGCTTAGAGTAGCCTATCAGATTATTGATTGTTTTAAAAAATAATACTACTATAAATAACAATTTAAAACTAAGCTTGAAGTTGTATACTATAACTTTGAGCTTTTATATTTAAACAAAAACTTATGAAAACAATAGCTGTTATAGGTTCAGGAACTATGGGTAACGGAATTGCCCACACCTTTGCACAAAGCGGATTTACAGTAAAATTAATTGATGTTTCTGAAAAAGCATTAGATAAAGGAATGGCAACCATTGCTGCCAATTTGGACCGAATGGTAAGCAAAGGCACCATTACAGAAGAAGACAAAGCCAAGACCATTACCAATATTATCACATATACAGATGTTAAAGACGGAGTGGTTGGTGTAGACTTAGTGGTAGAAGCTGCTACAGAAAACGTAGATTTAAAACTGAATATCTTCAAACAATTGAATGAAATTTGTTCCCACAACACTATTTTAGCAACCAATACTTCTTCTATTTCAATTACGCAAATTGGAGCTGTGGTAAGTCATCCAGAGCGTGTTATTGGTATGCATTTTATGAATCCGGTGCCAATTATGAAATTAGTTGAAATCATTAGAGGATACAATACTTCTGATGAGGTTACCGAAATCATCATGAAATTATCTGAAAAACTAGGAAAAGTACCTGTTGAGGTGAACGATTATCCTGGTTTTGTAGCGAACCGAATTTTAATGCCTATGTTAAATGAAGCCATTGAAACTTTGTACAATAAAGTAGCAGGCGTTTACGAAATCGACACGGTAATGAAACTTGGTATGGGACATCCAATGGGACCGCTACAATTAGCTGATTTTATTGGTTTGGATGTTTGTTTAGCTATTTTAAATGTAATGTATGAAGGATTCAAAAACCCAAAGTATGCGCCTTGCCCATTATTGGTCAATATGGTTCGTGCTGGAAAACTAGGTGTAAAATCAGGAGAAGGATTCTACGATTATAGTGAAAGTAAAAAAGCAGAAAAAATTTCAAAAACATTTTTGTAATTTTTTTTATCTAAAAATAACAAACCCCAAAATATTTGATTTTGGGGTTTGTTTTTATATAAGCTTTCCGGTTTACAATAACGAATGACTCGTCATCACAGCAGGTTTTTCAACTCCCATCAATTCTAAAATTGTTGGAGCAAGATCACCTAACACACCATCATTAATTTTTTTCAATTCTTTGTCAACTAAAATAATTGGCACTGGATTCGTAGTGTGCGCTGTATTTGGACTACCATCAGGATTAATCATCGTTTCGCAATTTCCGTGATCGGCAATTACGATGGTGGTATAATCATTGGCTAAGGCCGCTTCAATTACTTCTTTCACACAAGCATCTACTGCTTCACAGGCTTGAATTGCAGCACTCATTACTCCTGTATGCCCCACCATATCACCGTTAGCAAAATTCAGACAAACAAAATCAACTTCGCCTTTATTCAATTCAGGAACCAAAGCATCTTTTAATTCATATGCACTCATTTCTGGCTTTAAATCGTAAGTAGCTACTTTTGGTGAATTTCTTAAAATTCGTGTTTCACCAGCAAAAGGAGTTTCTCTCCCTCCAGAGAAAAAGAAAGTTACGTGTGGATACTTTTCAGTTTCTGCAATACGGATTTGTTTTTTGTTGGCTTTTTCTAAAACCTCACCTAAAGTCTCCGTAATGTTGTCTTTGTTATAAACTACTTTTACATTTTCGTAAGTTTCATCATAATTGGTCAACGTAACATAATACAAAGGCAGTTTATGCATGTTTTGCTCATGAAAATCTTTTTGTGATAACGTTTCTGTTAACTCTCGACCTCTATCGGTTCTGAAGTTAAAAAAGATCACTACATCATCAGCCTGAATAGTGGCTAAGGGTTGATCTTGAGCATCAACCACTACTAATGGATCAATAAACTCATCGGTTATCTTATTAGCGTAACTTTCTTCTATAGATGCTACAGGATTCTGAGTAGGTTTTCCCGTTCCATTCACTACTAAATCATAGGCTAATTTTACGCGTTCCCATCTTTTATCACGATCCATTGCATAATAACGGCCAATTATAGAAGCTAACTTGGCAGTAGTTGGTGCCAAAAATTTTTCTAAATCTTCAATGTATTGTTTTCCGGATTTTGGATCTACATCACGACCATCCGTAAAAGCGTGTACAAATACATTTTCTAAACCATACTCTTGAGAAGCCGTAATCAATCCACGCAAATGCGATGTATGAGAATGCACACCTCCATCGGACACTAAGCCTAAAAAGTGTACTTTTTTGTTGTTTTCTTTGGCATAAGTAAAAGCATCAATTAGAACAGGTTCTTTTGCTAAAGTATTATTAGCTACCGCCAAATTAATTTTAGCCAAATCTTGATACACGATTCTTCCTGCTCCAAGATTCATGTGACCTACTTCGCTATTTCCCATCTGACCTTCTGGCAAACCTACGTTTAAACCATCTGTTCGCAACTGTGCACTTGGATAGTTTTCGTAAAGACTATTTATAAAAGGGACTTTTGCATTGTCTATTGCAGATACTTTAGGATCAGGAGATTTTCCCCATCCATCAAGAATCATTAGTATAACTTTCTTATTCATGATATTTTTTTCTCAAAGATAAAGAAATATTGGAAGCTGAAAAAGGTTTCAAATTTTACCAAAAGATTTCAATCGTTGTAGCAGACAAATAATCACAAATAAGTTACTAAATATTGAATTTAGCTTTTAATAAATTGACTTTTGATTTCGTTATAATCAATAAAATAGCGAACGCTTACTGACAAAGTATGTTGCAACTTTTCATTGGTCAAAAGTAGACTTATATTGTCTCTGTACTCTTTATTAATGACGCGTTCAAAATTTGCAGAACTGTTTCGATATAAAAATGAAACTTGACTACCTGGAGCAAACCACCATGAATAAGACAAGTCCATATTCCAGGAATAAAAACTAGAATTTTTATTTTGATTGTATCCCAAATAATCTACCAATCGACCTTTATCTGTCAATGAAAGAATATTTTTATTTTCCGCATAAGACCAATATTGACGAAGTGATAAATTAAAATTCATTTGACTGTTGATTGAATACTTCCCAGAAATAATGTGAGCATATGTAATTACGTTTCGATTAGCGAACAATATCACATTGTTGCCCGAAGAGTCAAAAACATTGCCTAAAACATCTATAAAACCTTTATTATTGTTGCGTCTGGAATAACTAAAATCATAAACCATAGCCAATTTATCATTGAAACGATATCTTGGACTAAGAGTAATCCCAATAAAATCTCTCCCTGGCTCATCTGCTTTTGAATATTCTGGATTGATATCAAAGGCAAATTTATAGTTATAGTTACGAGAATAATAAGCCCAAAAACTGTAGCTTGTGGGCGTAATAACAAATCTTCCAGCTTGACGTGGTTCGTAATAATCATAACGTTCAAATGGATTGAAATTGATTCCAAAACCATAAGAATTATTCTTCAACGTTTCAATATTGGTGTTGATGTTGATATTGCTTCCCTGAACTTGCCCCGTTTCTTTGTTAAATTGAATGAAGTTATTATAGTTTACTCTAAAACCATTAAAACGCTTGGTTGGGTTTAGAATTCGATAATTAGCATTTCCATAAAAACTGTAATAATTCGTCTCAAAATTGATTCCCAAATCATTGTTATCAAAATCTTTGGTATACATATCGGCGCCTAAACTATAGCGATAGTTCCCAGAGGTTTCTGCAAAGTTTAATTGAGTAGCAATACCCGTTTTAATTTTATCTTCATTAACATAACTGTATTTAAAATCACCTGACAAGTTATAAGTATTCGCTTTGGTATTCAAATCCCAAACCAAAGCAGAAACATTCCCGTCTCTGAAACTACCGTTTCTGGTCACATTTGTATTTACAAAGGCAATTGACGAATTTTTTCTAAAACGCTGGTCCAAAACCAAGACATTATAATTCGCTAAAGGTTCTACCACTTCTTTGCGTGAATCTCCCGTTACAGAATTTGTAATAGTTGCTGTGGTCTTTTCAGTAACCGCATTCAAAACTCCAATACCAAGACCACCTTTGGTTCTTCCTGATATTTTCAAAGCATTAATCAAATTTACACTTGCTGGATTATCAGTAATTACTTCATTTGTTCCTGTGTTAGGATAATTAGTTGGTGCACCACCAATTCGTCGAGAATACAACAAATTCCCTTTGCTAAACAAGTCTGTTCCTTCAGTAAAAAAGGGTCTGTTTTCATTGAATTGTTGTTCGAATGGACCTAAATTTAAAATCACATCATCATATTTGGTTTGACCAAAATCTGGAATCAAAATGGCATCAAGCGTAAACGCATCGTTAATTCCGTACTTTAAATCTAAGCCACCTTTTAAAGTACCTTTCGTTTTTTGTTGGTCATTGGCATTCAAATAAAACGATGAATAGGGTAAAAAGAACAAACGTGTTGGGGTTTCTATATTTGCTATACCAGTTAAAACCCCATTTTGTTGCGTGAACGTTCCTAATTTTGAGTCAATAAAATTCCAAGAATACTTTTGACGGTCTCTACGTATTTCTCTAAAAAAG
>CAUPCW010000155.1:0-5535 GCA_963509895.1 uncultured Flavobacterium sp. | reverse complement strand
ACAGACTAATAAAACAAGGAGACAGTGAAGCGACCGTAAGGAAGCTTTAATGGCGACTGTGTTTTATAGGATGGTCACTGCGGACTTGTAATGGATAGCCCGCTCGAGCACAAGGTCATTAAGTTAAATAATTGCTTTTTTGTTTCGCAGATTTCGCGGATTTACGCAGAAAAATCGGTTTAAATCTATTGAATCTGCGTGCTGTTTTTTCTTTTTTCTATTAACTTAATTAGATTGTGCTCGAGCAGCCGCCTCATCCGCCTTGAGTTGCGGAGATGATAAGAATGGTGTCGGTTTCTTGTACGGGGTGGCTGTTCCAATTAGATTTTGGAATGACGGTATTGTTAATGGCCACAGCAATTCCGTTTTGTTTTTCGGGAATTTCTAAGTCAAGAAGTGCTTGAACCGTTAGGCTCTTGGCGGCAAAATGTTTTGTTTGGTTGTTGATTTTTAGTTCCATTCCTGTTGAGTTTAGTATATAGGTATACTTTAGGAATGGCTACGATTGTACTCAATTATGGTACAAGGAAGTCATCTTACTTTTCCCTACGCTAGTATGAACTAGATCAGGTTCAGAGGGTAAAATCTCAGCCTACAGTTGTAGACACCCCTAAAGTGTGAAGCAAATATAAAGATTTTAGTTTACACTTTTTGTTTAAAGTTTAAAGTTTGTAGGTTTAATTGTTGAATTTTGCAAAAAGAAAATGCAGAAACTTAATTCCTAGTCCAACAACTTTCAATATGATCATTTACCATTCCAGTAGCTTGCATATGTGCATAAATCACGGTTGAGCCTACAAACTTAAAGCCCCGTTTTTTTAAATCCTTACTTATCGCATCCGAAAGAAGTGAAGTAGCTGGAACCTCTTTCAAGGTTTTAGGACAATTATTAATGGGTGTATGGTCCACAAAGGCCCAAATGTATTTCGAAAAGCTTCCAGATTCTTCTTGAATTTTAATGAAATTTTGTGCGTTGGTCACCGCAGAATACACTTTGAGTTTGTTGCGAATGATACCTGCATCTTGTAATAAATCTTGAATTTTATCATCAGAATACTTGGCGATTTTTTTATAATCAAAAGCATCAAATGCTTTGCGAAAATTGTCTCTTTTGTTTAAGATAGTAATCCAACTTAGACCTGCTTGAAAGGTTTCTAATAGTAGAAATTCAAATAGAGTAGCATCGTCATATACAGGTTTTCCCCATTCTTCATCGTGGTATTTTTGATATAGTGCACTAGAATTACACCAGCCACAGCGATTTTTTTCATCTATAATTTTCATAGGGTATCTGTTTCTTTTGATAAAAATTTTTTAATCAAATGGTGGCCTGCATAAATTACTGGAGTGAGGAGTATAGCAATAGAAAGCTTGAAAGTATAGCCCGTTAATGCAGAACTTAAAAAGGTCTCAAAGTTAATTTTTCCAGGTAACCAAAATGCTATACCTAAAACTATAAAAGAATCAAAAAGTTGTGAAACTAGAGTTGAGCCTGTGGTTCTCAACCAAATTTTAGTATCGCCCGTTCGGTTTTTAAAAAACCAAAACACGGTAATATCAATGAGTTGTGAAACCAGAAAAGCTATAATGCTTCCCACAATAATCCACATACTTTGTCCAAAAACAGCTTGAAATTGATCGTCGTTAACGGGGCTAATACCTTTAGCGGCGGGAATACTCATAGCTAGTAACAAAATGAGAAACGAATAAGCGATAAGACAGGCCGTGATAAAGGAAAGTTTGCGAACGCCTTTCTCTCCAAAATATTCATTGATTAAATCGGTGGTCAAGAATACTATTGGCCAAGGCAAAATCCCGATGCTCATAACAAAAGGCCCAATTTGAATTAATTTACCGCCAATTAATTCTGCCGTTACAGCATTGGTGATAAAAATACCAGCAAGAATGACAAAAACAAAATCTTTACGAGTTTTAAACATAGTTTTGAGTTTCTCAAAAATAGTATTTTATTTTGATTTGGTTTCTGTTTTGAAAGTGGAACAGTTGTTAAATGTCAAAAATCCCAAACGTAAAACGAATGGGATTTATTTGAATAGATTAAATGCTTTTTTAGTAAATCTGTTTTACTCCTCTAGCATTATCAAATACATAACTTACTAGCCATGCAATTTGTCCTTGTTTGGCAAAATATATTTTCTTTTTATTAATATCTGGGATTACTTCTAGACATGTTTCTAAAAGATTGAAGGCAGCTATTAGGTTTTTTTGTTGATATACTTTTAGTACTTTTTTCTTTTCAACGTTGCTTTCTGCATCCAAAACAAATCGTTGGTAATTGTTTTCTGCTACTGCTTTTAATGACAAAATATCATCATAAGTTATTGGAGTAAAATTTTCTTCTGCAACAGTCCCTGTCAATAAAGTGTATAGTCCCCAAGCCGCTCCACCAGAAATATAAACATTGGCTTTTTGTTGAGACTCCGGACGGTTATTATACATTTTTTTGAAAGTTTCTCTCAAAGTAGGTAAGTATTCAAACATTTGCTCATTGAATTCGAATACCGTTTTTTGTTTGCATTTTTTGTTGATAAGCTCTGTTAATGTAACTGTACCAATATCTGATGAAATTGGGAAGAAAACACCAGCGCCATTAATTTCTTTTGCGTAACCTCCTTTGGTATTACCTCCACCAATATCAACAATAACTGAATTTAAGTAATTTTTAGGTGGTATGCATCCTTTTAAAAGTAATTTAGCCTCTATTGAAGAAGAAATTACTTCCGTATTTTTCTTGGTTAATGCTTTGATTTTGTCAGTTAGTTCAATAGTATTAGTGGCTAAACCTACACCAGAAGAAGCTACAATAAAAATATTTTTGTCTTCAATTTTATATTCATTAAGCATTTTATTGTAGTTTAATAAAACCACAGCCACCGCTCGTTCAATATCTTCTTGAAATAATGTACCGTCAATGGAAATACCTGTAGCAATACCTACGTTTTCTGTCCAAAACTCTTTTACATCATAATTGTTTTTCTTTAGGTTTTCTACCTCAAGAACGGTCATTTTAACACCTTTACTACCTATTTCAATACCTCCATAAAGCTGAGAGTAAGAAGAATAAGAGCAAAATAACAGCGCAGCTATAAAGTACAATTTTTCTTTCATGGTTATTTTTTAATTTGGGGTTGAATTGCAAATCTATATTAAAATTTGAAAAATGTATCATTTTTTTTAATTTTTATTTTTAAAAATGAGAATACTATTTTTTTTAAAAGGCTAAAGTATAATTTAACATTTGAATGTTGCTATGGTCAAAAAAAAATCTATTTTTGCTTTTATAAAAATATTTTTTGCCCCAAAAAAAAATTAATTATGATAAAAAAATACCTAGACAATTTTAAAGACTTTCCAAGAGAGGTTTGGATTCTTACTTTAATTACATTTATTAACAGAGCGGGAACTATGGTTATCCCATTTCTGTCAAAGTACATGAAAGAAAATTTGCATTTTACTTACAGCCAAATTGGTTGGGTGATGGTTTTCTTCGGAATTGGTTCTATCATAGGAACTTGGCTTAGTGGTAAATTATCTGATAAGATTGGCTTTTATAAAGTCATGGTTTTTAGTTTGTTTGCCAGTGGGATTGTGTTTATTTTATTGCATTACGCCACTACATTTGAAGAACTTTGTGTTGGTATACTTGTGCTTACTACTATTGCTGATATGTTTAGACCGGCAATGTTGGTGTGTTTGAAGACATTTACCACTAAAGAGAACAGAGCAAGTGCTTATTCATTAACACGTGCGGCTGTTAATTTAGGATTTCTTTTTGGTCCTGTTTTAGGAGGGTTGATTATCATGCAATCAGGATATGAGTTTATTTTTTATGCAGATGGCGCTACCTGTATTTTAGCAATTATTGTTTTTGTACTCTTTGTAAAAGAGAAACAATTGCCTATTAAAACTGCTGCTGAAAAGGCTTTACCAAAAAATATTTCGGTGTTGAAGGATAGGCCTTTTATGTTGCATTTGGTCATTTGCTTGATAACTGGAATATTGTTTTTTCAAATATTTACAACGCTACCTTTGTATCACAAAGAACAATTCAATATGTCTGAATTCGATAGTGGATTATTGCTGAGTTTAAATGGTTTGCTGATTTTGCTTTTTGAGCTTCCTATTGTGAACTATGTTAGTAGAAATAAAATTAACAACCATAGAGTTATTTTTATTGGTTTAGTTTTAATGGCTACAAGCTTCTTGTTCTTATTATATCCATCGGAAGGTATGTTGATTCCTATGATGCTTTTCATGACTTGTGGAGTTATGTTGACGTTTCCTTTTGCGAATTCATTTGCTATGGAAAGATCCTATGAGCAAAGAGAGGGTAAGTATATGGCGGCTTTTACAATGAGTTATAGTTTTGCTCACATTTTGAGTGCAAAATCAGGAATGGAAATCATTCAATATTCAGGATATGAAACGAATTGGGTTTTTATGTCTATCCTTGGTATGGTAGGCTCTTTGCTTGTGTTTAAGTTGTTTGCCATGGTAGAGAAAGAAGAATTAAGTAAATCTAAAATGATTCCGGTAGAAAACGACGATATAAAATAGTTGTATATTTAATTTAGACAGTAGTGTTGCTACTGTCTTTTTTTTTATTGATTTCCTATTCGACTATACAATATGAAATGATCGCTTTATTAAATTATGTTCAAATAAAAAGTCCCAACTTTATGAAGTTGGGACTTTTGTTTGATAGTATAAGGAATAAAATTCTTTTATTATCCTAAAGCAGCTCTTTTGAAACCAGTTACAATAAGATCTTTATCTAAAGATTTAGCATAAGCAGCAACGCTTAATTTGTTGTCTTTGATGTAATCTTGGTTTACCAAAGTGTTGTCTTTAAAGAAACGTGCTAATTTACCTTTGGCAATATTATCTAGCATTGCTTCTGGCTTACCTTCTTGACGTAGTAAATCTTTTGCAATTTCAATTTCTTTTGCAATAGTTTCAGCATCTACACCATCTTCGTTAAGAGCGATAGGTGACATAGCTGCAGCTTGCATAGAAATATTTTTAGCAACTTCATCAGCTCCTTCAATGTTTTTAGACAAAGCAGTTAAGGTAGCAATTTTGTTACCAGCGTGGATATATGAACCGATGAAAGCACCTTCTAATCTTTCAAAAGCGCCAATTTCGATTTTTTCTCCAATAACTCCAGTTTGTTCAATTAATTTTTCAGCAACAGTGATTCCGTTGAAATCGGCAGCTAAAAATTCTTCTTTAGTAGTGAAGTTTAAAGCTAAAGCAGCTAAATCCTGAGCTAATTTTACGAAAGATTCGTTTTTACCTACGAAGTCAGTTTCACAGTTTAATGAAACTACAACGCCAGCAGTTTTTTCAGCATTTACAACAGCGATAACAGCACCTTCTGTAGATTCTCTATCAGAACGGTTAGCCGCTACTTTTTGTCCTTTTTTACGTAAGTTTTCGATAGCTAAATCAAAATCTCCTTCTGCTTCAACCAAGGCTTTTTTGCAGTCCATCATACCTGCACCTGTGATTGTT
>CAUPCW010000154.1:0-5630 GCA_963509895.1 uncultured Flavobacterium sp. | reverse complement strand
CTCGATTTTTGGTTAATTCACTTTCGTTATCATACAATAAGCTTGCTATTTTTTAGGAGCAGCTCGTTTTTTGCGCACCACACGAGTCGTCCCGCTGTCCGCTATATCTTGCTAGGTCTCGAAAAAAGACCCAGCAAGGATACCGCTCCCATCTGGGCTAGACTAGAACGTTTGGTTTTCATAAGCCATCTTTTTACAACACAACTATTTAGTAAAACACGATTAAAGTCCTATGATACATATTACAGCTGACAGGTTTTAAAAACCTGTCAGCTGTAATATGTATTACTAAATAATTGCCGCATCAATTCTAAAGCTATTTATAACTTTTGAAAAACAAATCATTCTAAAATATTCAGAGGAAAAGTCATAAAAGTTTAATTATGCTACCGTATTCAAGAATTGTATAAAAAAAAGAAATCATAAAACTTTGAAAAGCAAATCTTGGTAGGGGTACATTACTACATTAAAAAGGTTTAATTCGAAATTCGGATAATCGTTTTCTAAAATCAGTAATCCATTTTTTATCTACAGAATTAATTAGGTTATTGTTTTCATAAAAATCCCCATTTAATTCATAAAGTTCTTCCTTCATTAATTTACTATCATAAATGTATTTAAATAAAAATTTTCCTTTTTTATTTATAATAGCATAATTATTTCCCATTTGATGAAATGTAAATTCTCTATTATCATCACTAAGTAACGATTTTCCCTCCCAAGATTCTGGAATTGGCAACCCCAACCTATCAATAATTGTTGGAGCAATATCTACTGATGTTGCATAAATCAAATTTTTATATTGCAATTTATCTGTATCATAAATAAGAATTGGAATCAAAATTTGGTCTGTATACACATTCTTTACATGACCAAACTCACCTCGTTCCCCCAATGCTTCTCCGTGATCAGCAGTTATTACAACTATACTATTTTGTAAATAGCCTTTTAGTCTTAAATCAAAAAAAATTTTCTTTACATAATCATCAGCCTGAAGTATTCCATTATCATATCTATTTGTATAATTTTCGATATTAATTGTATATACATTTGCAGGTCGATACATTTTATACCTATCTATTTTTGTACCTGCTGAATGAGCTGAGTTAAGATGAAAATAAAAGAAAGAAGGGTTTTTATTGTACTTTTTAATATTTTTTAAGCCTTCAAAAATAATCCTATCATCAGCAACGATATACTTCTTAGTATTTGATCCATCAATGTAGTAATTAAAATCAGAGTCATTTCCATAAAAAGATTTTAGTCCATAAAAATGCGTATGGTCACCTGAAACAAGGAAATTAATATCATATCCCTGATCTTTCAACAATTGCTGAACAGAAAAATTATTAAATCCCATATTAGCCCATATTTTTGATCTCAAAATACTATTAACACCAGGAAATGAACCAGAAGCTACTGAAAAAGAGGTTTTAATTTTTTTTAAATCCCCCGAAGCATAAAGACTGTCGAGAAATGGAGAAGTGTGTCTCTTATAACCATAAAGACTCAAATGATCCGAACGTAAAGCATCAACAACAATTATAATTACATTTTTTTTCTGAAAATCAATGTTCTTTTTATAATTCTTACGCAAACTAATATCCTCATTATCATTAGCTAAAATTTGACCTTGGAAAGGATCTGAATTTTTAAAGAAAAAAGATACGATGGGCTCTTCTATTTGAAAAAGCTTTCTTGAAATAGAAGAACATTTAATTAGTAAAACCCCAGAAGCAAATCCAAGGAAAAATAAAAAAACTACCATCTTAATTCTAATGAATAGAGGTGGATTATTAAAGTTATGATTTAAAATACATTGCTTAAAAACTTGAAAACCTTTATCAATAAACTGTGCAGAAAATAAAAAAGAAATAATGATGAAAAGAGGAAAAACTAATAAACCACTATATATAAAAATTGGATGTATTGAATACATATGAATTAATCCATTAAGATGTTTCAAGTATCCAAGAACGATTTGAATAGTAAAAATCCTTGAATTTAAACTCTTTCCCAGAAAAGCAAACAAATAAGCATAAGAAATAAGTAGGATAATAACCCCATAAATTAATGAAACAAAATATTTTATAAACTTATTGTTTTCAAAAAACCGAATAGTATGTAATGAAACCCCAAATAGAATAAAAGCAAAATTAACAATACAAATTACAAATAAATGGCCGATAATGATAATTGGTTTTAAATCAAAAGTTTGCTGAAAAATCACAATCACTACAGTTGATAAAATTATCTGAACAAGAAATAATAGAGAAAACTGTACAAATATGCTTTTTTCTTTCATTTTTTTTATTGCATTTATTGACGTTAATATAAAACTTATTATTAAATATAATCATTTTACTATTATTTATTGATCGATCAAAGAATAAATTTATTAAAATAGTGAACAAAAATTAATTATGTTTTTATACACTGCTCTACTAAGAATAAATATTGTTAAAATGTACTGTAAGAACGTCTCTGACTTCACACAATTTTAAATCATGTTGACATTTATGAACTCGATAAAAGTCTCTCAACTTTTCATACACATGTCTTTAGAGATTTACTTAGTGCAAAACACAAAAAAAACGCAGCTGTCCGAAGTCTTAGCTATAATTTAAAGATACGTATGCTGGCAAAGTCTCCTGACCCCAGCTGCCCGAAGTCTCAGCCATAATTTTAAGATAGGCATGCCCCCGATCCGCAAAGTCTCATAACTTTGCGTTTTTTTTTAAAAGTTCTTAAAAACCATAAACGTGTCAAAGTCTCCCGACTTTTAAAGTAAATGTCTTTAGAATGATATGCGTTTCAAATCATCATAAAAAACTACAAAGTAACCGTTGGGGTATTTTGTAGTTTTTTTGGTTTTATATGATATGTTTTTTGTTATGAAAACAAAACGTCTCGCCTAGCCCCGATTGCAGCGAAAATCCTCTTGTGCCGGGGTTCGGCATAAGAGATTGTAGCGGAAAGCGGGACAAATAGTGTGGTGCGCAAAGAAGTGGTGCTCCTACAAAATATTATGCCTTTAATTGTGCATATGTTAGGAGGATAATAGCCAATAACGCCAAGCATATGCCCAAATAGTTCTTCTGAGAAAGTTTTTCCTTAAAAATCAACACACCAATGAGACTGCCCAACACGATGACACCCATATTCATACCTGCAAAAACAGTAGACGGATTTTCGGAAAAAGCTTGGTGCGCCTTGAGGTAAAAATAGATGTTTCCAAAATTGAATACGCCTACTGCTATTCCCCAAAGGGCATTGATACTCGTAATTTTTTGGTGTTGGATGAAAATTTCGTAGCCAACTACTCCACTCATAATCACCAAAGCCAACGCAAAAATGACCAAAAGCGAGGTGGTAAAAGGCAGTTGGGTTTGCAAGGCGATTTGTTTGAACAAAATATCGATGATTCCAAACCCCAGCAACACCATAGCAGGATAACCCCAATTTGAATTGCTATTCGCGGTAGGCTTAGCTAAAATTAGCAGCAAGGCTGGAAATCCCACCCCGAAAGCCAATACTTTGAGTGAGCTAAATTGTTCACCAAAAAGCAACCAAGAAGCAAGTAGCGGAATAAACAACGACAAGCGCTGTGCGGCATCAGTCTTGACAATACCCATATACCGAATGGACTGGGAAAGCAGTAAAAAAACACTCGGCAACAGCAGTCCGAGAGCAAGATACAACGGCCAAGGCGCTTGTTCAAGTAGCGTATCGAATTGTGGTGGAAAACAAAAATAACACAACAACAAGGCAATCGCATAATTGGTCGCGATGATGGCTTTACTGTTGAACGCTGGGTGGTTTCTGAACCACTTGAAAAGTACGCCCACGGTAACACTACAAACGATACTTAGAATTAAAAAGAGCATAAAAATGGGTTTATTGCCCAAAAATACAAATTCTGAGGGGGTTTTCTTTCTGTAAAGAAGGGCATTGTTTGCGCTTTACTTCCGTAAGTGGCTTCAGTTGTTTATATTTGAATAAAAATGAACGACTTGTAACCGTAAAAAACCTTCATTTATGACTAAAAAATGGTTGTCCTTGGGTAAAAAAATTGGTAAATTTTTCCTAATCATCGTGTTGGTTTTAATGAGTATATACGGCATTTTGGGCTGGTATGTGGGCACGCATCACGACAAACTGTTACAAGAAGTTCGAGAAATTGCCAATAAAAATTGTAAAGGCGAGGTGAAAATTGGCGACCTAGAAGTGCTCTTTTTTCGTGGATTTCCCAACGTGACCATTGCCATAAAAGAAGTAAGCATCAAAGACAGTTTATGGGTACAACATAAAAGAACACTACTAAAGGCGCCTTCTATTTATGCCTATATTCAACCTTGGGCCATTTTTGTAAAGAAAATAAAACTAGACCATCTCTCCATCAATGATGCCCAAATACAGTTGTTTGTAGACGCCAAAGGCTATAGCAATACGGCTGTTTTTTCAAGTGCTCCAAAAACCGATACAACAAGTTCAAGTTCTTTGTCATTGGATTTGAATCATCTAAAATTCAACAATGTTTCCTTTGTTTCTGACAACCAATTCAAGCATAAAAAATTTGATTTTGTTATCGAAAAACTTCGGGTAGAAAAACATACTACTTCAGAAGGTTGGGAAGCTGATATCGCATTAAACACCTTGGTAAAAAGTATGACTTTCAATACACAACACGGAAGTTTTGCTAAGAACAAAGTCATACAAGGAACTTTACAAGCAAAATATTCGGAAAGCAAAGGTTCTATTTCAATTAATACCAATACTTTGTCGATTGGAGAAGACGTTTTTCAAATTCAGTCGCATTTTGGCATTAGCAAGACCAACAGTTCCTTTTCCATTGCTATTACGAATCCAAAAATTCGCTGGCAAGCGGCTTATAAACTCTTGTCCGACAACATTAGCAGCAAACTCAAACCCTTTGATTTTAAGAATCCATTTGGTGTGCAATGCACTATTAATGGTGATTTGAATAAAGAAGGTGACCCCAACATTCGAGTAGAAGCAACCATCAAAGATAATGAACTGAGCTACTTTGACCATCAAGTAACCAATTGTACTTTTAAAGGCGTTTTTACCAACGAATACCAAAAGAACAAAGGCGTAAGCGATGAAAATTCAGCTATCCTGCTTGATGATTTTCGGGGAAAAGTCAATACCATTCCGTTTACTACCAAAAATATGATGATTTTGGATTTGAAAAAACCCGTCGCTTCTGGCGCATTTGTTAGCCGTTTCAATATGGAACAACTGAATCAAACGATAGTGAAACAAACGGTAACCTTTGGAAGCGGTCAAGCCGATTTGCGTCTTGCTTTCAAAGCTGATGTGGTGAATTTAGAGATGCAAAAACCGATACTTATTGGTTCAGTTGTGATTCAAAACGCAAGTGGTACACACGTGGATTCCAAGAAAAAATTCAACAATAGCAAGATTGATTTGTCCTTTACTTCAAAAGAATTGAAGGTCAACCAAATCGTATTAAACACCCAAAATAGCGCCTTGAGAATGAAAGGTGAATCTGCTAATTTTTTAAATTTTTACTATGATACTCCAGAAAAAATTGTGGTAAATTGGGACATTCAAGCTAAAACAATTGACCTACAAGACTTCAGTTT
>CAUPCW010000153.1:0-5761 GCA_963509895.1 uncultured Flavobacterium sp. | reverse complement strand
TTTTCCCTTGGCAGCATTACCCGCCCAGGTTCTTTGGGTATGATCTCAGCTCGTTATTTAGAGCACCCCTTTGAGACGGGGCAAATATAAATCATTTGTTTGAAGTTCCAAGTCTAAAGTTTAAAGTTTTTGAAACTACTACAAATTGGTCTTCCGTCTAGATTGTTTTATATCTGACAAACTCTTTTTATCCTTAATCCTTTTTCGAATAGCGGACTTGGGAACTTTAGTCGCCTTTCGTTCTTTGGGTACAAACAAACCCGCTTGAATAATATTTAAAAAACGCTTAATTACAATGGCTTTATTTTTGAGTTGACTTCGGTCTTCATCACAATTCAAAATCAAAAGTTGTTCTGATGTTAATCTATTGGCTAATTTGTTTTCTAGTACTATTTTCTCTTCTTCGGTTAACCCTTGAGAGGGTTTCAAATCAAAAGTTAAAACCACTTTAGAAGCAACTTTATTTACATTTTGCCCTCCTGCTCCACTGCTTCTAACTGCCTTAAATTGTAACTCTTGTATCAATTTCTGCTTTTCCATTATAAGGTATTTTCCAATTGATGAGCAGGTTTAAGCAAATCATTTACGTTTTTGACAGGATTGAAAGTAATCATTGGCACTTCTACAAAAACAGTGATCCAATGCGCCATAGCTCCATTCCAAAGTCCAGGCAATTCATAGGATTTTATAGTTTTATCTCCAGCCGTTCGTTCTAAAACAAACCCGCTTGAAGCATCAACAAATTGAGTTAAGTCAAATTTTTGATTTTTAAAATCTTTGATTCCACATACTAAATCAACAGGATTAAAATGTGTGGCTTGCTCTAAAAACTGTAATTGCATTTCATTATTCAAATCTACTTGAGAGGTTTCCACGATTTGTAATGATGTAATCCCTTCTTTGTCCGTTACCCAAAATGGTCCTCCTCCGGGCTCTCCCTCATTTTTTACCATTCCACAAACTCGTATAGGACGGTTTAAAATTCGATACAATTCCGTAATCTGATTCTCAAAAGTAAATTTTAAAAATCCTTTTGTTAGTTCAATTTTAAGGTCATTTTCAACAAAAGAGAGCATGTTTTGCAGCTCCTCTTGTGTGATTTTATCTGTGTGTATTTTTTGGCAATACTCAAAAACTCGTTGTTGCAACGCTAGCAAGATCCCTGCTAATGCTTTTTTGTACAAAGCTATTTCTTCACTATGATTTTGAATCACATTATCAATGTTTTTAACAAAAACTAGATCGGCATCTAAAGCATTCAAGTTTTCAATTAAAGCTCCGTGCCCTCCTGGACGAAAAAGTAATTGTCCCTTTTCATTTTTTATCCATTGATTATTGGTATCTACAACGATTGTATCTGTTTTTTTGCTTTGATAAGAATAATCAATAGTAAGATTAGTAGACGTATTTTGCTCGATTTTATGCTTTACTTGCTGCTCTAATTTCTCAAAAAGGACTTGATGTGTTTGCGTAATAGTAAAATGCAAATAGCCTAAATTCTTGGGTATAGCATAAGTAATACACTCTTTTAGATGTTCCTCAAAAGGTGTTGCTATATGATTAAGATACGTATGAAAAGGCAACACCCCTTTGGGCTGATTGGCGTAATCAAAAAATTCAGGTCGCAATAAATAGAGTATAAAATAAAAGTTTTTTTGATCAGAGTTCCATTCATCAAAATCTGGAAAATCAGCGCGAAGTTTAGTATCAACACTACTAAAAAAAGGAAATTTATCCATCCCAAAAAGAAACAACGAAAGCTCTAACTCGTTTTTACGATTAACATAAGCGTTGATACTTTCGGTATTGAAATCATAGTTATTCAAAAACTCATTCAAAAATTTGAACATTCGAGTAGCGGCCCCAGAAGCAGGCACAAATTTCATGATTTTTAGATCCTTTTGATTTTCTTCATAATAACGTGCTTTTTCTTCAAATGCTTCTGGAGTTAAAGACCAAATCCCATCATTAACCGTTGCAGGTCGATCTAAAAGGGTTTTCGCAATACCAGTGGTATAAATTTCAAGTTGATTTTTAATACTTCGCATTGGCACACCATGCTCGTATATTTGCACAAAATCTAGTGAACTCATCCCGATTTCTTTCGCAATTTGTAATTCTTTTAAAATTGAAATTGCTTTATTTAGTCGGGTCTCCTTATCCCCTGATAGAATTATAAATGGTTTTTGGTGATCAATTAAGGCTTTTTTGAAAACCGAAAAAAGCATTTCTCTTCCCTCTGGACTATCTCTTAATCCATCAGCTTCCCATGGCACATCAATGTCCGTCAAAAAATACAAATCGTAATGATGCGCTCGAGCAGCAGCATCTAATAATGGATCACAGTACTGGTAAAAGTGCTCCGAAAAAACCTTGGTAACCATCAAATTAGTATCGCAAAACAAATATTTATTCGCGATGGTTGTTTTTTCTTTTTCTTGTTTGGCTTGGCCATAAGCTATGGGCAAGATATCATTGAGATCACAAATACCACGGCCACTATCTAATTTTTCTTGTAGATATTCCCGAGCAAACTCAGGAACCCAAGTCGTTTGATAATGATCGGCCAATTGCTTTGTCAAAGTCGTTTTTCCTGTAGATTCAGGACCAAAAATAGCAATTCGTACTATTTTTGAAGCTCTTGATTTAAGGAGCTGTTTAAGGTTTTTTTCCATTCTAAATAACCATAAAAGGCAATAATAGTAAAGATGACATATTGTAATGAAGTAAAGGTATACCCTTTAGCAAAATAAAGTGGAATAGAGATAAAATCACCTATGATCCATAAAATCCAATTTTCAATCTTTCGCTTGGCCATTAACCACATGCCAACGAAAAAAATAGCCGTCAATAAAGTATCCACATATGAATACCAATTGGTAAATTTACCAAAATAAAGATAAACCAGTACTACAAATACTACAGTAATTACAAAAATAAAAATACCATACCTTCTTTCTTTGGAATTGATATAAGAAATAGGAAATTCTACTTCATCTCCTTTTTTGCGTGTCCAATGGTACCAGCCGTAAACACTCATGACAAAATAATACACATTGATCATCGAATCGCCTAATAACTCCCATTGCCAAAGCAAATAGGCATAGATTGAAGTGCTAACCAAACCCGTTGGAAAAACTAAAATATTATCTTTTTTAGCAAACCAAACACTGGCTAAACCGAAAAAAATGGCAATCAGTTCCAGACTAACCATAAGTGTAGAATAGTCTTTATATTGTGTAAAAAAATAATCAATCATTGTTTATTGTGTATTATTTATTTTCAAAAAAAGAAGGATCTTTTTCAAAAGCCGTTCCGATTACTACCAAATCAGCTCCGGCTTCATAAGCCTTTTGTATCCCCAACAAAGAAGTAATGCCTCCACCAACAATCAAAGGAATAGTGGTATTTTTAGCAACTTCCCGAATCATTTCTAGTGGAACTGCTTGTTGCCCTCCGCTTCCTGCCTCGAGGTAAATGAGCTGATGCCCTAACATTTCGCCTGCCATAGCTGTAGCTACTACCAAATCATTATTATCTCTAGCAATGGGCCGCGTCTTACTTACTCTAGCAACGGCAGTTTCGTTGCCGCTTTCGATCAAAAGATAACTAGTAGGAATAATTTCTAGGTTTGTTTTTTTGAGAATTGGCGCTGCTTTTACTTGATGTTCGATTAAAAAATCGGGATTGCGACCAGATAATAAGGACAAAAACAAAATGCCATCCGCGTGAATAGAAATTTGAGATGGATTGCCAGGGAAAAGCACAATAGGCAATTTACAACTGCTTTTAATCTTTAGAATCAGCTCGTCTATAATATTATGAGTTACATGGCTTCCACCAATAAAAACGTGTGTGGCTGGAGCGTTTATCACTTTTTGAAGTAACGCAGGAACCGCATTCAAATCAATTTTATCGGGATCGAGAAGAATGGCAAGGAGCTTGCGTTTTTCTTTTTTTGCTTGTATAATAGCCTGGTAGATTGTAGTCATTAGTTCTTTTTAGGTTCTTACTTAATGACATTATTTATCCTCATTACTTCGTAAAGCAAGTAGACTAAATCCATTTATAATTTCTGAAAAATAAGGGTTATTCCGTTGAATAATTAATGAAATTGGATAATAAATTCCTTTTGAATCACAAATATGCTCGTCTATTTTAACCAATCCAAATTGATTATGAGTATAAAACCAATTATCGAATTTTCGTCTACGAAGTTCTTGTTTTCCATCAGATGAATCGCAAATATAAATACAAACTGATTGTTCTTTTTGAAAATAAAAATCTTTTATAATCGCAGAAATAGTAGAAGACACTAATTTATCTAATGGTGGGTTTTTCCCAAGAGGATTGTGCACAATCTCAATGATAAATTCAAAAATTAAGTGAGCATAAGGTGCATTTTGGTCTCCCAATAAGTAACTCGAAGGACGAAATTTTATTTCATAAATCAATTCCAATTCCGTCTCAAAAAAATAACTATTGTTTAGCCCAGCATCAAATAAAAAAGGATAACTCATTTTTTTTCTTTTTTCAACTGACGCAATTTCCTCAAAACCTCTTGAAACTCTTCAGTATCATAGCGTCCTTGACTCTCGATTTTAGATTGCTTTTTGCTTTCTAACATTAATTCAATAACCTTATCAGTAGATTTAAAAACAGTCTTTTTTCCTAGCGTTTTCATTGCCTTTTTTTTACAAATATAATTATTTTTCAAAAGCATAAACTAGAGTGAAACAATCGAACTCATCAAAACAAATAGTAAACCGTTGCTTCTTTTTTTCGAAATCCAAAATGGCGGTGGTTTCTTTTTGGTCTAATTCAAATGGGCTGACTTTGATGTGGTTTTTAAAACTAATGCCTTTTTCGTTGCATATTTTGAAAATGGCTTCTTTGACGCCCCATTTCACGGTTAACTTCCGAATATAATCGGCTGTTGAGAAGCTTTGTAGTCGCGATAACTCAGTAGTATCGACAAATTTATCAGCGATGCGAAGGATTTTTTCTCGTTGCAATTCGATATCAATCCCGACGGTTTGATTGCTTATGATGATGGCCGAGAATTCGTGTGAATGGGTAATGGATATGTATTTGCTGTCGTTCAAATGTGGCTTACCTGAAGCATCGTAAAATAAATCAAAGTCGGTATATCCTGCTTCGGCTAGTAATTTTCGAACACTCAAAAAGGCACGCTGGTGCAGTTGCGACTTCATTCCGTTGAGTCGTTGGGTGCTAATCGTGTTCAGGTGTACTTGTTCGTATAAATCCGAGAACGTCTCGGTAATGTGCCAAACGTAGAGTGTGGTTTCTTGAGTATACTGGATGGTTTTGAATAACGGCATTTGTAAATAGGGTGTCGTTTATAGTTTGTTCTTGAATACAATTCTCTTGTTGTTTAGCACAGTGCCTAGCCCTGATGGGAACGGCATCCTTGTATGGCGGGGTTCGCCATACAAGATATAGTGGACAGCAGGATTAGCTCCTTATAGTTGACCCACTTTGTGTGTGCAATTGACAAGGCATTTAAAATTCTAACACTTAAGGAATTAAACATTTCACAAATCTTATAGAAATTCGTTTATTTCTAAACTTATTACGTAAATTTGCAAAAAATTTCAACATACAAATATACTATAAATGAGTACAGCAACTATGCCTTATGTGGCTTACAAAGTGAAAGACATTTCCTTAGCAGCTTGGGGAAGAAAAGAAATTGAATTAGCAGAAGCTGAAATGCCAGGTTTGATGGCGCTTCGTGCAG
>CAUPCW010000152.1:0-5824 GCA_963509895.1 uncultured Flavobacterium sp. | reverse complement strand
TGCTTTTGTTGAAGGATTTTAATAAACTGTAATTTTGAAGGGGGTATATTTAAAAAAAAATAATTTTATACGCGCTAAAAATACAAATTCGTAATATTCGTCTTTTTTTTATTGAGTAATTAATGTCTTGATTGATAAATAGATGTTTTTTATATAAAATAACTGCTTTTTTTTGTTATATTTTTGTAAAAAAGTAGTTTTTGTTTTGAAAGTTGATTGATTTTATGAATATTTCTTGTTTTGTACTTGTGGTTTCTTCATAGTAATAGCTTTTATTTTTTTTAAAGTTTTATCTGAATTTAGCCTAATTTTTTTTGCAGTTTGCTTGTCGACTTGTAGTTTGTTTTTTTTTTTACTCTTTCTTGTTTTGCCTCCAATTATTAAATTTTAATATTCGACTCTAAAAGTGTAATTGCTTATATTTGTTACATTAAAAAATAAATTGATAATAATTAAAAAACATTACTATGTCTACAATACGTTTTCAAGCTTTAAGTGAAGCAGCGAATAGAAAGCCGGTAAAATTTGAGGAATCAGATAGAAAGTCATTTCTTTTTGGTTCGAATGTTTTTAATGATAAAGCAATGAAGCAATATTTGACTTCGGATGCTTACAAAGCAGTAAAAGGTGCCATTTTGCATGGAACAAAAATTGACAGAAAAATTGCAGATTACATAGCAATGGGAATGAAAGAGTGGGCTTTAGCTAAAGGTGTTACTCATTATACGCATTGGTTTCAACCATTAACGGGCACTACAGCTGAGAAGCATGATGCTTTTTTTGAAACTTCTTATGATGGAAGTGATCCAGTAGAAAAATTCGGTGGAGCACAATTGGTTCAGCAAGAACCGGATGCTTCTAGTTTTCCAAATGGAGGGATTAGAAACACTTTTGAAGCTAGAGGTTATACTGCTTGGGATCCAACTTCACCAGCTTTTATTTATGGTACAACTTTGTGTATACCTACTATTTTTATTTCGTATACTGGTGAAGCGTTAGATAATAAAATTCCATTATTAAGAGCTTTATCAGCTATGGATGAAGCCGCTACTGAAGTTTGTAAGTATTTTGATAAAAACGTAAAGAAAGTAACTGCAACTTTAGGATGGGAGCAAGAATATTTCCTAATCGATAAATCTTTGGCAAATTCTCGTCCCGACTTGATGATGACTGGTAGAACTTTATTAGGACATACTTCCGCAAAAGGACAACAGTTAGATGATCATTATTTTGGTTCTATTCCATCACGTGCCTTAACTTTTATGAGAGATCTTGAGCAAGAGTGTATGCTACTTGGGATTCCTGTTAAAACACGTCATAATGAAGTTGCACCAAACCAATTTGAGTTAGCACCAATTTTTGAAGAAACGAACTTGGCAGTAGATCACAATTGTTTGTTGATGGATGTAATGGGGAAAGTTGCTGAACGACATGATTTCAAAGTGTTGTTGCACGAAAAACCATTTAAAGGTGTTAATGGTTCTGGTAAACACAATAACTGGTCATTGGCTACGGATACTGGTGTAAACTTGTTAAGCCCAAGTAAAACACCAATGAGCAACTTACAATTTTTGACTTTCTTTGTGAATACTATCAAAGCGGTTAATGATTATGAAGAATTATTAAGAGCTTCTATCGCTACGGCCAGTAATGATCATAGATTAGGAGCCAATGAAGCACCGCCTGCAATTATTTCTGTTTTTATTGGTGAACAATTGACAAAAGTATTAGCTGAATTGGAAGGTGTAACGGCTGGAAAATTATCTCCTGAAGAAAAAACAGACTTAAAATTGAACGTAGTTGGTAAAATTCCAGACGTACTTTTAGACAATACCGATAGAAATAGAACTTCTCCATTTGCTTTTACAGGAAATAAATTTGAGTTTAGAGCCGTAGGTTCTTCTGCAAACTGTTCTAACGCAATGACTACTTTGAATGCTATTGTTGCAAAACAATTAAGAGATTTTAAAATAGAAGTTGATGCTCTAATTGAAGAGAAGGATATGAAAAAAGATGATGCCATTTTCAATGTAATAAGAGAGTACATCAAACAATCTAAAAAGATTCTTTTTGAAGGTGATGGCTACAGTGAAGCATGGGCTAACGAAGCAGCTAAGAGAGGATTGAGTAATTTCAAAACGACACCAGAAGCATTAAAAGCGAGAGCTTCTAGAAAAGCTTTAGATTTATTTTCTGAGCTAGGTATTATGAATCACGTTGAGGTTGAAGCTCGCTATGAAATTGAATTAGAAGAGTACACTAAAAAAATTCAAATTGAAGGACGTGTTTTAGGTGATATTTCTAAAAATCATGTAATTCCAACAGCAATTCGTTACCAAAATACTTTAATTGAAAATGTAAAAGGACTAAAAGATATTTTTGGATCGGATTATGAAAATGTTGCAAAAGAACAAATCATTCTCATCAAAGAAATTTCAGGTCATATTGAAGGTATCAATTCAAAAGTTGCTTTAATGACTAACGAAAGAAAAATCGCCAACAACTTGACTGATGCTCAGGAAATGGCTGAAGCATACTGTAACAAAGTAAAACCTTATTTTGAAGAAATTCGTAACCATTGTGACAAGCTAGAATTGTTAGTTGACAATGAATTATGGACTTTAACCAAATACAGAGAGTTATTGTTTACTAAGTAATTTTACTAATACTTATTTATAAAAGGGAACCTAATTTTAGGTTCCCTTTTTTAGTTTTGTTTTGAAAACCGATACGATTTTAGAATCTATTGGTTTTTTTATACGATTTTATTTTTTTTATCGTTATAAAGAAGGAATTTATGTATGAAATAGTAAATTGGGTTTTAGGTATATCTAGTTTGCGATTTTCCAATTAATTGTTTCACTATTTTTTAAATTTTATGATTGTAAGATGTTTTTTATTATGGTGCAGTTTAAATTTCTATACATTATCCGCTCAGGACAAATTAGTTTTGTTTTTTAATTCTAATGAGGATGTAATTAATGAAGAATCCCAAAAGAATTTCAATACTTGGCTTTACAATGCTAAAGAAATTGAAGTAACCAATATCCAGGGGTATTGTGATAGTATTGATGCCAAAATTTATAATATGCATTTGTCCAAGAGAAGAGTTGATAATGTCCTTGCGCTTTTGAAGACAAATAAGGTTATGCTTAGTAAAAACATACAATTGAGTTTTCTTGGCGAGAATTTTCTTCAATCCAAAATCCTAAGTGAGAATAGAAAAGTTGAAATTTTATTTCATAAAGTCCAGCCAACGACAGCTAAAAATGAAGAGTATAAAAAATCAGCTATTGAATTAAATTTAAGCAAGGCTTATGTGGGTGATTTGTTAAAATTAGATAATATTAATTTTTTAAATCTAAGTGATCAATTGTTGCCAGAGTCTAAACCAGCTCTTTTGGAGTTGATTTCTGTTATGAAAAAGACAAAAGATTTAGAAATTGAAATTCAAGGTCATATATGCTGTCAGAAAAAGGAGGGTCAATACGATGTTTCGCAGGCAAGGGCCAAGAGAATTTATGATATCTTGATTGAGAATGGAATTAAAAAGGAGAGGCTTTCGTATAAAGGATTTGGAAGTAAAAAACCTATTTATCCATTGCCCGAGAAAGATGAATATGAAAGAATAGCTAATAGAAGAGTTGAGATTCTGATTGTAAAAAAATAGTCGAATAAATCCTAAATACTGATTCTTAATTCCTAAATCAAATTAGTATCTTTGCACCACATCAACACAAACTAATTTCATGAGTTCAGATACTTCTAAAAGATATGCACAACGCGGTGTTTCGGCATCCAAAGAAGATGTGCATAATGCTATTAAAAATATAGACAAAGGTTTATTCCCACAAGCATTTTGTAAAATTGTCCCTGATTACCTTACCCAAGATAAAGACTATTGCTTGATTATGCACGCCGATGGTGCAGGAACCAAATCCTCACTAGCTTATATGTATTGGAAAGAAACTGGGGATATCTCTGTTTGGAAAGGCATTGCACAAGATGCATTGATTATGAACATTGATGATTTATTATGCGTAGGAGCTACTGACAATATTTTACTTTCTTCCACCATCGGAAGAAACAAAAATCTTATTCCTGCTGAGGTGATTTCGGCGATTATTAATGGTACTGAAGAATTAATTCAGGAACTGGCTACTTTTGGGGTGACTATTCATTCTACAGGTGGCGAAACGGCTGATGTTGGAGATATTGTTCGCACTATCATTGTAGATTCTACGGTTACTGCTCGTATGAAACGTTCCAAAGTAATTGATAATGCCAATATTCAAGCCGGTGATGTTATCGTTGGTTTGGAATCTTTTGGTCAAGCCACTTATGAAAAAGAATACAACGGAGGAATGGGAAGTAACGGATTAACTTCTGCCCGTCACGACGTTTTCGAGAAATACTTAGCAGCCAAATATCCTGAGAGTTTCGATGCTGCTGTTCCTTCTGACTTGATTTATTCTGGTCAAGTAAAACTGACAGATGCTGTTGAAAATTCGCCTATAGATGCTGGTAAATTGGTCTTATCACCAACAAGAACTTATGCGCCGATTATAAAAGCTATTTTAGATAAATATTCTGCTGACGAAGTACACGGAATGGTACACTGTAGCGGAGGAGCACAAACTAAAATCCTGCATTTTGTCAATAATTTACACATCATAAAAGACAATTTGTTTCCAGTACCACCTTTGTTTCAACTGATTCAAGAACAATCCAAAACGGATTGGAAAGAGATGTATCAAGTATTCAATTGCGGACACAGAATGGAGTTGTACGTGCCAGAAGCTATTGCACAAGACATCATTGCGATTTCAAAATCGTTTAATGTCGATGCGAAAATTGTGGGTAGAGTAGCAACTTCGGATTCGAAAAAACTAACCATCAACAGCGAATACGGTACTTTTGAATACTAAAAAAAGTTTAATCGTTTAACTGCTTAACCGATTAAACCTTTAAACAATTAAACTCTTAAACAGTTAAACTTTTCCCTATGTACGAACTACTTTTTTGGCGCTATCAAGAGGGCATTTACCTCAATCATCATTTGGTTTACGAAGCCTTGGTGGAGCAAGAATTCGTTGAGGGTTTAGAAGATTTACCTGTCGAGGTTATTTTGAATCGGTTGAATAGTGTTTTTGCTACTTGGGAAAAAGTAGACGACAGCAGTTGGAAAAACACCAAAGGAAAAGGCGCTTTTCAAGTCAAAACCACACCACAAAGCATCCAAATTGACTGCTATGGCACCGATGGGAAAACGATGAACCTATTGGCCGACACGCTCGAAGAATTCAAATGTCCTGTTTACGATCCGCAAGTTCCCGTTCGCTACGACGAGTTCAACGAATAATTTTTAGGAGCTATTTCCAGCGCTCCGTTACAAGTCCTCACAAAAAAAATGATTTTTCTATATTCTAAAAGGAGCTTCTGTTAGTCGCTCTTTTAGAACAAGAAAAATCAATTTTTTTTGCTCCGGGCTTTCCACTTCGGTCTGGGCTAAGTAGGCCGCTACATAGTTTTGATTATTTTTGATGGTTTTTAAGGTTGATACAACGCTTAAAGTTTTATCTTTAAAGCTAATTCAATACTATGAACTTTAATTTATTTTCCAACACCTTTTTAGAAAATGACCGTGTGCAATTACGCCCGCTAGAAATGGATGATGTTGCTTATTTATTGCCCATTTCTCTTCAAGAACCTGAAACTTGGGAATTCTCATTAGTGAAAGCAGATGGTTTGGCCAATCTCGAAAACTATATTCAATTAGCCTTGAAGGCAAAGGAAACGGAGAAAGAATTTCCTTTTATCGTTT
>CAUPCW010000151.1:0-5992 GCA_963509895.1 uncultured Flavobacterium sp. | reverse complement strand
ATGATGTCCAATATGGCTTGTGTATCTTCCGTTTGGTAAGGGCGTACTTCGATTTTCATTTTAAAAATATTTCTATTCAAAAATAGTAAAAAATGATGCTATTTGAAGGAATTGGGCAGTCAAGTTTGTAACTTTGTATTTCAAGTTGAAGTGGTATAACTTCTAACTTTTTAACATCTAATTTCCAACTTCAAAAATGGTTTATCCCAAAATACCTTTAGCACAAAGCATACTTCAGATTTTTTTAGCCAAAGGAATTCAAACAATAGTTATCTCTCCAGGTTCTCGAAATGCCCCTTTAACCATTGGTTTTGCGAGTCATCCTGATTTTACTTGTTATAGCATTGCTGATGAGCGTTGCGCTGCATTTTTTGCGATGGGTATTGCCCAACAGACGCAAAAACCTGTGGCCGTGGTGTGTACTTCTGGTTCGGCATTACTGAATTATTATCCTGCATTTGCCGAGGCTTTTTATAGTCAGATTCCGTTGATTGTACTTTCTGCAGACCGTCCACAAAGCAAGATAGACATTGGTGACGGACAAACAATTCGTCAAGAAAATGTTTTTCTGAATCATTCGTTATACAATGCCAATTTAACCGAAGACGCTTCTTTCGAGAATGATGTAAAAATTAACGAAGCAATTAATACTTCGATTACCCAAAAAGGCCCCGTTCATATCAATGCGCCATTCGAAGAACCATTGTATGAAACTGTTGAAGCTTTTACGGTAAATGCTCATATTGATGCAAAGATTCCCGCTACCGTTGATAAGCCATTAGGTGATTTAACTCCTTTTGCGGAGATTTGGAATGCCTCCAAAAAGAAAATGATTTTGGTAGGCGTTAGTGGTTTGGATGCCAATGCGAAGTCGATTAACGTGATTGCGAATGACGATTCGATTATCGTGATGACTGAAACGACTTCGAATATTCATCATCCGAGTTTTGTCAACAATATCGATACAATTATTACACCGTTTACAAAAGAAGACTTCGAAGAGTTTCAACCCGATATTTTGGTGACTTTTGGAGGAATGGTGGTGTCCAAACGCATCAAAGCTTTTTTAAGAAAATACAAACCCAAACATCATTGGCACATCGACCCTTTGAGAGCTTATGATACTTTTGGTGCTTTGACGCATCATTTTGAAGTGCATCCGAATACCTTTTTTAGCGCATTTTATCCTTTGGCACAAAAGGTAAAGAGTACGTATTCTTCTCAATTGGCACACGTAAAATATTTGCGCAAGCAAAAACACGATTGGTATGTGTCTAAAATACCGTTTTGTGATTTTATGGTTTTTGATAAAGTAATTTCGAATTTGCCTAAAAACTCACAGTTGCAAATCAGTAACAGTTCTGCCATTCGATACGCTCAGTTGATTGATATTGACCCATCGATTGAAGTATTTTGTAACCGAGGAACCAGCGGCATCGACGGAAGTACATCGACTGCGATTGGAGCAGCTGTAGCCAATGGAAAACTTACCGTTTTTATGGGTGGCGATATTGGTTTTTTCTATGATAGTAACGCCCTTTGGAACAATTATATTCCGAACGATTTTAAAATCATTCTCATCAATAATGGAGGAGGAGGCATCTTTAGAATCTTACCTGGGCATAATGAAACTCCGGTTTTTAATACTTTTTTCGAAACCTCACATCATTTAACAGCAGAGCATTTAGCCAAAATGTATGGTTTAGCATACAGCAAAGCGACAGACGCTGCAAGTTTAGATGAGGCAATTGCTACTTTGTTTCAACAAAATGAAAAGCCTCAACTATTAGAAATTTTTACCCCAACGGTTGAAAACGATAAAATTTTATTACAATATTTTAAAGAGTTGATTTAGATTTTTGATTTAAAAAGAGTGATTTTATAATCTCAAATTGGAAGCATTGCAAAACGATGCTTCTTTTTTTTGTTTATGAAAACCAAAGGTTCTATGCTAGCCCCGATGGGAGCGGCATCCTTGCTGTGCGGGGTTAGCACAGCAAGATATAGCGGACAGCGGGACAACTCGTGTGGTGCGCAAAAAAGTGCTGCTCCTTCAATATTAAAAATGTATAGTTTCAAATAGAGTATTTTATTTGAGATGTAATTGCTTAGAGGATTCAATTGTTTCTTTCAAAAAAGACTTTGGCTTCTTGTGGTTTTGATTGGCATAAAAAAAAGCGCTAATTGCGCTTTTTTTGTTTTTAATGGTAGTGTTTACTAACTTATACAACGCTAGCTACAAGAAACAGTACTACTAAAATGATTACTACTACTTTTAAGTATTTTGAATTTCTCATGATTGTTTTTTTTGTTGTTTTCAAAAATATCAAAACTTTTTGATTTTGAGCTATGCGATGCGTATTTTAACGAATCGGAATTGGAAATACGGGCAAACTAGCATGGCCTAAAGCATCTACTGACTGTACGGCAAAGAAATAATTGTCTTTTGAGTAGGGGATTTCTATTTTGTTTTCTTTTGTGAAAATTGCTTTTTGCCAATGGGACGCACTCGTTTCTCTTATTAAAATGGTGTATCCAAAAACGGGTTTTCCTTGGGGAGCTTGCCAAACTAATACCGATGAATTGGTTAGTTCTTTAACTTCAATTCCGACGTTTTCTGGTGCTTTGGTTGACCAAGCTAAATTGCTGAAAGTAGACAAATTAGAGCAGGTTACTTTACGCATGTATTCAAAGTCCATAAACTCAGGTAAATCACCATATTGAATGTTGTTTTCTTTGCGAACGTTTTGATGTTGATGGTCATAGTTCTCATTCATTTCACAAAAACGAATCGCTGTAAAACCATTTTGGCTAAAGGGAGTGTGGTCTCCACCTCTTAAAAAGCGATCGTTTCTGTACACCAATTGAATGTCTAGTTGAGGCACGTATTGTTGGGTTACTGTTTTGATATAACGTGCCAATTGTCGGGATGGACTATCATTGTCGCGATTGGTAGCTTTTCTCATTTTGGCTTCGGCCTCCGTTTCGGTATAAGGAATTGTTTCGCTAAAAACGCGCACTTGAGTGTTATCGCGCAGTTGGGTACCGCTAGATAAACTATTGCCAATCATGTCATTATTGAGCATGGCAATCAGGTTCCATTTTTGTTCTTTGGCTATATCAGCTAAATGTTTTGCTCCATATAATCCTTGTTCTTCTCCAACTACAGCAACGAATATAAGGGTAAACGGAAATTCTCTTTGACTCATGATTCTGGCTAATTCCATCACACAAGCTACTCCAGAACCATCATCATTAGCTCCTGGCGCATCTGATTTGGCATCCATTACATCTGAAGCACGGGAATCCAAGTGACCACTGATTATTAATACACGATCATCCGTTGGGTCGGTTCCTTTTAACGTTGCCATTACATTGCCTAGTTCGCTATCCACAGCGATTCTTTTGCCATCGGCTTTGATAGTGAAATAGTCAATTTTAGAAGTCAATCGTCCATTGGAAGCCAATGCGTATTTGTCAAATTCTGATTTCACCCAACGCTGAGCAGCACCTATTCCGCGCGTGTTACTTTTAGTATCACTTAAAGTATGTCGTGTACCAAAAGACACTAATTTTTTTACAATCGCTTCAAGATTTTCTGTTTTGACTTCAGACACCATTTTGGAAATTTCTGGGTCGGAAGTTGTGATTTGAGAGTGTAAATTTGGAACTACAAAGAGTAGTAAAAAGAGTTGAAAAAGTACAGTTGGTTTCATTGGAGTTAGTTTGATTTTTTCAAATTTAAACAATTAAAATAGTTTTAGGTATTTTGATTTAGAGATTAACACTTGTACAATGATGAGCTTCACAAGATACATCGAAGAATCTCAACGCTTAGCTCTAGAATAAAGCAAAGTCTTTGTACCTTTGCGCCATAGAAAATAGAAGAAAATGATTCAAATAGGAAAATACAATACCCTAACCATTTTAAGAGATACCAAAGTAGGCTTGTTTTTAGGTAACCCAGAACAAGATCCAGAAGGAATTCATGATATTCTTTTGCCCAACAAATATGTTCCAAACGAATTTGAGATTGGAGAGGAATTGATAGTTTTTGTGTATTTAGACCACGAACAACGACCTGTAGCTACCACTTTAGAGCCTTATATTTTATTGAATGAATTTGCTTTGTTAAGAGTGAACTACATCAACCAAGTAGGTGCTTTTATGGAGTGGGGAATGGAGAAAGATATTTTGGTTCCTTTCAAAGAGCAAGCGCGTCCTATGGAAAAAGGAAAGCGTTATTTGGTGTATTTGTATATGGATGAAAAAACCAATCGATTGGTTGCATCTAGTAAAACCAATCAGTTTTTGAGTAATGATGTGCTTACAGTTGAAAAAGGAGAAGAAGTAGATTTAATCGTTTCGCATATTACCGAAATTGGGATTAACGTAATCATCAACGAAAAACATAAAGGATTACTCTACAAAGATGAAGTGTATGACGATGCCATTCGCACCGGAGATAGAATGAGAGGGTACATTAAAAATATCCGACCTGATAACAAAATAGATGTGGCTTTACAAGTTCAAGGCTACCAAAGTATTGAACCTAATGCTGAAAAGATTTTGAATGAGTTGAGAGCTAGCCGTGGATTTTTACGATTAAATGACAATTCGCATCCAGAAGACATAAAAACGGTCTTAAAGATGAGTAAAAAAACATTCAAAAAAGCTATTGGTGCGCTTTATAGAGATAAAGTAATCGAAATTAAAGAAGACGGAATTTATTTAGTTCAAGAATAATTCTAACAGCATAAAATAAAAAAAAGGCTAATCGATATACGGTTAGCCTTTTCTCTTTTGATGACAGTATAGTCTTCAAAAAGGATGCATTCTTAAGGTCTTTGTTCACCTGAAAAACAACAGTTTTTAACGTAAAGTTACTGCTTATAATAGATTAACTTAAGTGTAAAATACCTATTGAATGTTTTGTCTTTAAATGGAATTTTCGATTGGTTCAGAATACTAGAATTAACCTTGCAATAAAACCATTAGTCTATTATATATATTGTAAGGATTCGATTTCAGTTAAACTCCCTTATTTCTTTTAGGTAACCAAATTGAAAACGCTTATTGTTGACTGTAGGTGCTACTATTATGTTCTAAAATACTTTGCAAACGAATCATCCATTTGCCCAATTGTTTTTGAAGTAGATTTTATCATTCTTTCCGAAAAAAATTGAGCGACATTTTTTTTAACTAATTTCAAAAGCTTTCATTTTTTAAGGTTAATAATTCAGTGAAAAAATCCGCGCTAATCTAAGCTCAAAAAAAAGAAGTACAACGCTGATTAGCAATAATTAAAAGTACTCATTTTTTTAGTTCGTGTTTGTTAAAAAACTGAATTTCTGACCAATTTTAACACTTCAAAAAGATTCGTCAGATTAGGATTATCAAAGCTTATTCAATAAGAATAGTTTAAAATAGAAAAATGCTTTATTTTTACACTAAAAATTTAAAATTGTAACTAATGGAATGGATTACCGCTAGAGAATTTGAAGATATCACTTATAAAAAATGCAATGGTGTAGCTAGAATTGCATTCAACAGACCCAATGTTCGCAACGCTTTCAGACCCAAAACAACAGCTGAATTATACCAAGCCTTTTATGATGCACAAGAAGATACTTCTATTGGAGTAGTCTTGTTATCTGCCGAAGGTCCTTCTACTAAAGATGGAGTGTATTCGTTTTGCAGTGGAGGAGACCAAAATGCAAGAGGACATCAAGGCTATGTGGGAGATGATGGTCAACATCGTTTAAACATTCTAGAAGTACAACGTCTTATTCGTTTTATGCCAAAAGTTGTCATTGCAGTAGTACCAGGATGGGCTGTTGGTGGTGGACACAGTTTACACGTAGTTTGCGATATGACTTTAGCTAGTAAAGAGCACGCTATTTTTAAACAAACGGATGCCGATGTAACTAGTTTTGATGGCGGTTATGGTTCAGCGTACTTAGCCAAAATGGTAGGACAGAAAAAAGCCCGT
>CAUPCW010000150.1:0-6031 GCA_963509895.1 uncultured Flavobacterium sp. | reverse complement strand
GGAATCAGGTATTATGGTGCATGCGTATTTGATGTACGGTTACCCAACCCAAACGGTTCAAGAAACGATAGACAGTCTCGAAATGGTCCGTCAATTGTTTGAAGCGGGAGTGTTGCAATCCGGATTTTGGCATCAGTTTGCCATGACCGCTCACAGCCCAGTGGGATTGTATCCAGAACAATTTGGTGTTACGCCAGAACTACTTCCTTTACAAGGTTCAGAAAAGGCTATTTTTGCCATCAATGACATTAATTATACAGACAAAACGGGTATTGACCACGAAAAATTTAGTTTCGGATTGAAGAAATCCTTGTTCAATTTTATGCACGGTATTTGTTTCGACTTTGAGCTGCAAGAGTGGTTCGATTTCAAAATTCCAAAAACCAAAATTCACCCTGATTTTATTTTTAATGCGCTTCAAGAGGAAGAAAATTTCACCACCAAACCAACAGCTAAAGTAGTTTGGTTGGGAGGAAAACCGACCATAGACTATTTTACAAAATCCAAAAAAGGTAATTCTTGGGAACTCGTTAAATTGACCTTTCACGATAAAAAAGAAAGTTTTGCTGTTCAAACCAATAAAGCTGAAGGCGAATGGTTGGTTGCTATTTTAGATAAAATTACCGTTTCACAATCCAAAGTGTATACTTATCAAGAACTTAAAACTGATTTTGAACAACATCTGTCCGATTTTGAGTTGTTTTGGTACTCAAAACCGATGCAAACGTTGCAGTCCTTTGGATTATTAATTTTATAATTTCTTTACAATTTTCTTTCGAAATCTATCGTTAGCAAAACCATTTACTATGATTTCTTGTAAAACAGTTAGTTACTTACTAATTTTTGCATAAATCTTCCTTTAGCTGTATTACGAAAACGTTTTCTTTAATTACATTTACCAGTAATAAAAACGTAAACATGAGTAGTAGTTATCAACTAAAAGTAAATGATACTTTTCATTTCGAATGCGATGCAGTCTCAGCCAATGCGCTGGATGCGGTTGCGACAACTGACAATCAATTTCATATTTTAAGTGAAAACAAGCGGTATCAAGCTCAGATTATAGCTGCTGATTTTCATAAGAAGGAATACACTATTGAAGTGAACAATTCAGTGTATACTGTCGCCATTGCTGACGCTTTGGACCTTTTGATTAAAGAAATGGGATTTGATACCAGCACGGTACAAAAAGTAAATGCCATTAAAGCACCTATGCCTGGTTTAATTTTAGAAATCAATGTTAGTGTGGGACAAACCGTTCAAGAAAACGATAATTTACTCATTTTGGGAGCGATGAAAATGGAAAACAGTTTTCAGTCGCCACGAAATGGAGTAATCAAATCGATTGCTGTAGTTGTTGGTGATGCTGTTGATAAAGGACAATTGTTAGTAGAATTTGAATAGAAAAAAAATGAAAAAAATACTAGTTGCCAATAGAGGAGAAATCGCAATTCGCGTGATGAAAACTGCTCGAAAAATGGGAATCAAAACAGTGGCGGTATATTCTACTGTAGACAGAAACGCGCCTCACGTAGCTTTTGCAGATGAAGCGGTTTGTATCGGTGAAGCACCATCCAATCAGTCCTATTTGTTAGGAAATAAAATTATAGAAGTTGCCAAAGCGGTACAAGCAGATGCGATTCATCCAGGGTATGGTTTCTTGAGTGAAAATGCTGAGTTTGCCGAAGAAGCTGAAAAAAACAACATCATATTCATTGGTCCAAAATCCAAAGCCATTCATATTATGGGTAGCAAATTGGCGGCCAAGGAAGCTGTTCTACAATACGATATTCCAATGGTTCCTGGAGTGGATCACGCGATTACCGATATTGAAGAAGCTAAGCGAACCGCAAAAGCAATTGGTTTTCCTATTTTAATCAAAGCTTCTGCTGGAGGTGGCGGAAAAGGGATGCGTGTGGTGGATAATGAAGCCGATTTTGAAGCACAAATGAACCGCGCCATTAGCGAGGCAGTGGCTGCTTTTGGAGACGGAGCGGTTTTTATTGAAAAATATGTGGCGTCGTCAAGACATATCGAAATTCAAGTGATGGCAGATAGTCACGGCAATGTGTTGTACTTGTTTGAAAGAGAATGTAGTATTCAACGTCGTCATCAAAAAGTAGTGGAGGAAGCGCCCTCTGCGGTTATCACCCCTGAAATTCGAAAAAAAATGGGAGAAGCCGCTGTATTGGTAGCCAAATCTTGTGATTACTTAGGAGCAGGAACCGTGGAGTTTTTGGTGGATGAACAACTGAATTTTTATTTCTTGGAAATGAATACGCGTTTGCAAGTAGAGCATCCTGTTACTGAAATTATTGCTGGAGTCGATTTAGTCGAAATGCAAATTCGTGTGGCTAGAGGCGAAGCGCTTACTATTCAACAAGATGATTTGAAAATTCACGGTCACGCTGTAGAATTACGTGTGTATGCCGAAGATACTTTGAATGGTTTTTTACCGAGTGTAGGTAATCTAAAAGTGTACCAATTGCCAGAAGGCGAAGGTGTCCGAGTGGATAACGGATATGCTCAAGGAATGGATGTTCCTATTTATTATGACCCGATGTTGGCCAAATTAATCACTTACGGAGCTACTCGTGAAGAAGCTATTCAGCGTATGGAACAAGCTATTGCTGATTATAAAGTGGAAGGCGTGCAAACCACATTACCTTTTGGTGCTTTTGTAATGCAGCACGAGGCGTTTCGTTCGGGAGATTTTGATACCAATTTTGTGAAGAAGTATTACAATCCTGAGATTTTAAAAGAGCAAACCCAAAAAGAAGCATTGATTGCAGCAAAATTGGCGTTGAAACAGTATTTACAGGACCAAAAAGTGCTTCGATTGCCTAATTAAATAGGCGCTTGGTACATTTAATAACAAACCGTTGGGTAAAATTCAAATAAAATATAAACTTAACCATATAGGAGATTCATAGATAAACTAAATCAACATAGGAAAAAAGAAATAGCACTATTTTTCACAATAGATGAGCTATGTGAATAGTAAAACGTCTATTGATTTCTCTAAAAAACAATAAATTCTATGATTCTATGTGGTAAAAAGTAATTTTACCAATGGGTTAATAACAAAAAAAGTATGCAATCTAAAATAAAAGTATTAAACGAAAAAATAGCACTAGCCCAATTGGGCGGTGGTCAAGCCCGAATTGATAAACATCACGCTGGTAAGAAACTAACCGCAAGAGAGCGAGTGATGTATTTGTTGGACGAAGGTTCTTTTGAAGAAATTGGGATGTTGGTTACCCACAGAACTACCGATTTTGGTATGGAGAAGGACTTGATTTATGGAGATGGTGTAGTTACGGGTTACGGAACTATTAATGGCAGATTGGTGTATGTTTTTGCACAAGATTTCACTGTTTTTGGAGGTTCTTTGTCTGAAACGCACGCCGAGAAAATTTGCAAAGTTATGGATATGGCGCTCAAAGTGGGTGCGCCAATGATTGGACTAAACGATTCTGGAGGTGCCCGAATTCAAGAAGGTGTCCGTTCTCTGGGAGGTTACGCTGATATTTTTTATCGCAATGTACAATCTTCTGGGGTTATACCTCAGATTTCTGCGATTATGGGACCTTGTGCGGGTGGTGCGGTGTATTCCCCTGCGATGACCGATTTTACTATGATGGTAGAAAACAACAGTTATATGTTTGTTACGGGCCCCAATGTAGTGAAAACGGTAACCAATGAGGAAGTAACTTCAGAAGCTTTAGGTGGAGCTGTAACACACGCTTCCAAGTCGGGAGTGGCGCATTTAACTGCTCCCAACGGAGTGACTTTGTTGAACAGTATCAAAAATCTTTTGAGCTATTTGCCACAAAATAATAAAGAAACGACTCCAAAAGTACCTTATGTTTTGGGTGATGAAGTACGAATGGAATTGGCTACGATTATTCCAGACAGTGCTAACAAACCGTATGATATGCACGAGGTGATTCGAGGGATTATTGATGCCGATTCTTTTTATGAAATTCATAAAGAGTATGCCGAAAATATTATTGTTGGTTTTGCCCGTTTGGGAGGAAGAAGTATCGGAATTGTAGCCAACAATCCAATGTTTTTAGCAGGTTGTTTGGATGTGAAGAGTTCAATCAAAGCTGCGAGATTTGTTCGTTTTTGCGACAGTTTCAATATTCCGTTGTTGGTGTTGGAAGATGTTCCCGGTTTCTTGCCAGGAACCGACCAAGAATGGAACGGAATCATTGTACACGGTGCTAAATTATTATATGCTTTTAGTGAGGCGACCGTGCCAAGAGTGACGGTGATTACTCGAAAAGCCTATGGAGGTGCTTATGATGTAATGAATTCAAAACACATAGGTGCCGATATGAATTTTGCTTGGCCTACGGCAGAAATTGCAGTTATGGGTGCCAAAGGTGCTTCTGAAATTATCTTCAAAAAAGAAATTAGCGAAGCCGAAGACCACGAAGCAAAACTATTAGAAAAAGAAGCTGAATATGCTGAGTTATTCGCCAATCCGTATACCGCAGCACAACGTGGATTTATAGATGAGGTTATTCTTCCAGAAGATACACGTCGAAAGTTGTTAAAAGCCTTCAGTATGCTCGAAGGAAAAACAGTCAACAGACCAGACAGAAAACACGGTAATATTCCGTTGTAGTTCATTGGAGTAAAACAACAAAACCACCTGAATAAGGTGGTTTTGTTGTTTTTATAGAGTTATGTTTGAGAGTTTAGCAAAAAAAACGAAAGCCAATACCGTGTAGGTTTTCAATGGAAATGCCAGGTTCATTGACTAGAATTTTACGCAATCTCGATATAAAAACATCCAAGCTGCGACCCATAAAATAATCATCATCACCCCAAAGTGCTGTAAGGATTTCTTCTCTTTTTAGCACAACATTTTTATTGTCCAGAAATAACTTCAATAACTCGGATTCTCTTTGGGTTAGTTTTATTTTTTCGGAGGCATTCCAAAGCAAGTAGTTTTTGGTGTCGAAGGTGTATTTTCCAATTTGATAGGGAGCAGATTCGAGTTTGTCCTGTTTTTGAGAGCGTTTTAAGAAAATTTCAATTTTGAGCAATAACTCTTCAATGCTAAAGGGTTTTACTAAATAGTCATCGGCGCCCAAACGCAATCCTTTGATGCGGTCTTCTTTGAGTGTTTTGGCCGAAAGGAAAATAATGGGAATATGAGTATCGATTTTCCGTATGGCTTCGGCTAATTCAAAACCATCTTTTTTAGGCAACATAATGTCGAAAATACAAATATCAAAAGCAATTTTATGAAAGCATTCTAAAGCAGCCACACCATCCTCACAATGATAAACATCGTATTGATTTTGTTCTAAATTGTCTTTTGTCAAAAAAGCCAAAGTGGCATCATCCTCGACATATAAAATTTTTGGATTATTCATTTTTTATCGGCAATACTAAAGTTATGGTTGTTCCAAAAGTCTCGTTGTTTTTTGCAGTTATTTTCCAATGATGTAAATCGCAAATTTTTTTTACGTAATACAGCCCTAGTCCAAAACCATTGATTTCATTGCTTTTTTTGGATGGAATTCGGTAGAATTTATCAAAAATAAAAGGAATTTTTTTAGACTCAATGCCAATTCCGTTATCGATGCAGTCGATTTGTAAATGCTGTTTGGTATCGGTAAAACGAAGTGTGATTTCGGGTGTTTTTTCGCAATATTTTATCGCATTGTCTAATAAATTATAAATGATGTTTGAAAAATGAAAAACATCACCGTTTAGCTGAGTTTTGGTACTTTGATTCTCTAAATGAAACACCACCATTGGATGTTTGAGTTGACAGTTTTCTATGATTTCTTTGATGATAGGAAGAAATTCAAACGTAGTTTTTTGGAGTTGTAACGGCGTAGCATCCGATTTGGCCACCGTCAAAATCTTCTCGATGTGCTGGTTGAGTTTGTTGCTTTGCTCTACAATGATTTGGGCATATTTTTCCAACTTTTCATCATCAGTAATTGGTTTTTGTTTGCTTAAATAATTCGAAGCAATTAATATGGACGACAAGGGTGTTTTGAAT
>CAUPCW010000149.1:0-6163 GCA_963509895.1 uncultured Flavobacterium sp. | reverse complement strand
GTGCGCTGATAAACCATCTGCAACACGGAAACCCAAACGACCATTAAATATCGCATAACCAGGTACTACCAAATATTTTGAAGCAGAAGGGCTTGAAGAGAATTCCGAACGAGCAAAACTATCAAGAGCAATGAAGAACTTTCCTATGCTTCCGAAGAATTTAGCGTTCTTAGTGTATTCACCTCCAAGGCTTCCTGCCCATTTTGAAACCCCTGGCAAGTCTGTTCCTGAAACATCTTTAAACGATACCGCAGCTCCAGTCTCTTCTAATGGCAATGGGGCGTTTGTGAATGTAACATATTTTCCATCACTATAAGTTGCGGCAGTGTTAAAGCTAAAGTGTTTGTTAAGTAGAAAACTAGCATCTAATTCTATACCTTTTACTTTTACTTTGTCAGCATTGGCAAGGTAGCCACGATTTACACCCAATTCAGCCGCTTGCACATTGGTTTGGAAATCTTTAATCTCAGTATTAAAGAAGGTCAAGTTCAAAACCGAATTTTTAATAGGTGAAGTTTTTATACCCAATTCATAATGATTTACACTTTCGGGTTTAATTACTGCAAGGTCAAGGGCTGGTTGGCCAGCAATTGTCGGAAGTCCTGCTACATTCACACCAACCGGTTTATAGCTTTTTGCATAGGTAGCATAAGCATTTACTTTATCGGAAACTTTATAGTTCACGGTTAAATTTCCTGAGAAGTCTGTGTCGTCAGTGCTTGAAGTAAACGATTGATCTGTATAAACCAATCTTTTAAGTGCAAGTAAAGCTGGATCTGTAGTTTGAAGTCCTCCGTAGGTTTTACGGTCGTAATCGGCAGCTTTTTTGTCATAATTATATCGTAAACCTGGGAGTACGTGTAATTTTTCTGTTATTGTCCAATCCAATTGCCCAAATACAGCGGCACTAGTTGAATGTATTTTAGCATTGGTTTTTATTCCATATCCTTCAAAAAGACCTGGGGTTTTCCATAATGCTGTATTAGTGGTGCTTTGAGAAAAACGCCATTGTGCATCTCCTGATTCTTCTGTGCCATTTGTTTTTGATGTTTGGTCAATAAAAAACACACCCAGAACTCCATTAATCTTCGACGTAAGTTGGCCAGCATATCGAACCTCTTGTGTTACTTGTGTTTGTCTTGATGGATTTTGTGATTTGGCCAGTACCTGCAAACCTGTAAAATCTCTATCATTCGATGGATCCCAATTCCAGAATCTCCAAGCCGTTGTCGAGGTAAGTGTTCCACTACCAATTTTTGTATCAATATTTAAAGAGGCTCCACCTAAATCTTGTCCAGAGCGCCAAGGGGTGTCGTGGTCAATCTTGCGGTCAAAAGCATTTAAGCTAGGAAGTTGGTAATTCAAGTCGGCAATAATAGCATTAAACTGACGGTAAGTCGCTCTTTGTGTAGGAGCAACACCAGCAACTACTTGTGCATATCCGTCCGGACGTTGCGTAGTGATGTCAGCTGCAAATAGAATATTGGTTTTGTCTGTCGGAGTATAAAGCAATTGTCCTCTAATACCTTGGTTGTTTAGCGTATTAGTAGGTCTTCCTGTTACAACATTTTCGATTAATCCATCACGTTGAGTGCCAGAGAATGATATTCTGCCAGCAACTTTTGAACTCAAAGCTCCTGTAACAGAAGCTTTGGCTTGTAGGTAGTGGTAATTACCATAGCTCAATTCAAAGTCAGCACCTGAAGTAAAACTAGGTTTACGAGAAGTGATGTTAAAAGCACCAGAGGTAGTATTTTTTCCAAACAAAGAACCTTGCGGACCACGCAATACTTCAATTCGATCAACATCTATAAAATCAAGAGTAGTTGCCGCGGGACGAGCATAATAAACTCCGTCAATATAGAATCCAACTCCAGGATCGATGCCGTCATTAGTCAATCCAAAAGGAGATCCTAAACCACGAATGTTGATTCCGGTATTTCTTGGATTGGAAGAATACAATTGAACAGAAGGAACTAATTCTTTTAGACGATTCACGTTGAATGCCCCAGCTTGTTCTGCTTGTTTACCTGTTACAACTGAAATGGCAATGGGAATATCTTGTGCTTTTTCTATTCTGCGTCTTGAGGTAACTACTACTTCTGATAACACTTTTTCCTCTCCAGTAGAAATATTTATTTGTAATGGTTTTGCATTAGTAGGTAATTCGGTGATTTTAATCTCTTTTGTGTTAAAACCATTGTATTGTACAATAATGGTAAAGGGTAATGCTTTGGCTTGAATGGAAAACTTACCATTAGCATCTGAAGTGGTACTATTGGTAGTTCCTTTTATAAATATATTGACACCTTCTATAGGTGCGTTGTCATCGTTTTTAACTTCTCCTTCTAAAAGGCTTTGACCATATGAAGTTGAAAATAGTAAAATTAAAAGTAGGGTTGATAGTGTTCTTGTGTAGATATTTTTCATTATTATATAAATTATATGTAAGTAGTCGAATTAAATTGTAAATTTTTATTAGGCTAGACACATACACATCATACAACTACTGATTTTGATAATTGATACTCGTTTCTTTTTTAGTTTTTCTCTAGAATAAGCATTCTTTTGATTTGTTTTCATTGTAGTTTATTTTGGGTTGAAATTATTTTCGGGGGCAAATATATATTATTAATTCTATAAAATTAGTAGAATTATAAAAATATTTTTTGTGTAAAAAATAAACTACTGATTTACAAGGTGTTTTTGTTTTAAAATAAAAACAGCGCAATGTTTTCTAACGTTGCGCTGTTTTTTTATGCTTTTTAGAAATGGTTTTGATACAATAGTAAGAGAAGAGTACTATTAAAAATTACCAACTGCCGCTTGAACCTCCACCAGAGAATCCGCCACCGCCGAATCCACCTCCGAATCCGCCACCGCCAAAACCTCCGCCAGATGAACCACCAAATCCACCTCCGCCGCCACGACCAAGGTTGCTCAAAATGATCACATCGAGTAGGCTAGGGCCACCACCGCCTCGGTTTCCAGAATTGCCTCCGCCTTTGTTTTTAGAGAAAATAATAATCAGGACGACAATAATAAAAATCAAAGGGAAAATGGGAAAGTTTTTTCCTGAAGATTTTTTTCGTTCTCCTTTGTATTTGCCTTTAAAAACATCAATAAGTGCATCGGTTCCTTTATCGATTCCTCTATAATAACTTCCTGCCTTGAATTCTGGTGTGATGATATTTCGGATGATTTCTCCTCCAATTCCAGCAGTTAGTCGGTCTTCGAGTCCGTAACCTGCTTGTAGAGCAATTTTTCTATCGTTTTTTGAAATTAATAAAATAACACCATTGTCTTCTTTGGTTTGGCCAAATCCCCAGGTTTGCGCCCATTTGGTGGCTAATTGGTTGATGTCTTCGTTCTTTAGACTTTCAATAGAAATTACAACAATCTGAGTGGTAGTCGAATCAGAATAACGAACTAATTTTTCTTCCAGTTGTGCTTTTTCATCGGCGCTAAATAAATTCGCATAATCATACACCGAAGTTTGAGCACTAGGTTTTTCTGGAATAGTAAATTGTGCAAAGCTACAATGGAACGTTAAAAGGGCAATAAACAAAAAGAGTAATCGAAAAATCCCGTTGGAATTTGGCATTTTTAATTTGGCATTTTTCATAGGTTATCCTTTAGAAATTTCGTTTGACAATTCATTAGTATCACCTTCTTGCCAAGGGAAATATTTTTTGAGTTGTTCTCCAGCATTTAAAATACCATCAATCAAGCCTTGTTTGTAATTTCCTAATTTGAATTGGCTCACCATAGCATCACGCGTGCAGTCCCAAAAATCCCGAGCTACTACATCATTGATTCCTTTGTCACCACAAATCACAAAGGTTTTGTCGTTTACCGCTAAATAAATCAGTACACCATTTTGTAATTTGGTAGCATCCATGTTGAGTTCGTCAAAGACCTCCATAGCACGATCATAGGCATCTAATGAAGTTGATTTCTCAATGTGAACTCTAATCTCGCCCGAAGTGTTTTTTTCGGCCACACGAATGGCTTCCACTATGGCACTTTCTTCTTCTTTGGTTAAAAAGTCTTCTACTTTTGACATTTGTTTTGTTTTTTCAGTGGTATAAAAAAAGCCCCTCCTTAGGAGGGGTTAGGAAAGATTAGAATTTTACTTCTACTGGTTTATCAGCACCCTCAACAGATTTGAAGAAAGGTTTTTCTTTGTAATCTCCTAAGAAAAAGCTTTGTGGCATGGCTAAAACATAGCCGTTGTATACTTCAACTGATTCGTTAAAACGGGTTCGTGCAGTTAAAATCTGATTTTCAGTACTTGCTAATTCATCTTGTAGTTTCAAAAAGTTGGCATTAGCTTTTAGGTCAGGATATTTTTCAACACTCACCAATAATCTAGATAATGACGACGATACTCCTGATTGAGCTTGTTGAAATTGGGTCAATTGTTCAGGTGAAATGTTTGTAGGGTCAACCGTTACTGATGTTGCTTTTGCACGGGCTTCAATTACGGCAGTAAGTGTGCTTTTTTCAAAATCAGCAGCTCCTTTCACGGTGTTTACTAAGTTGCCAATCAAGTCATTTCTTCTTTGATAGGCGGCGTCAACATTTCCCCATTCTTTACCAACAGCTTGGCTGTATTTCAAAGCGGTGTTTTTTAAACCCATCACCCAAAAAGCAACGATTATAACTAATCCAATTCCGATAATCCAAGGCAAAAATCTTCTCATGTTTATTTAATTTTAAAGTTTAATATTTAGTTAATTGTTATTAATATTCTTATTTCAAAGTTCGTTTTTAATATTTGTTAATTGCACTTTTATGGCTTCCAATTTTCGAATGATATCAAATTTATCCAAGGTTTTCTTTTGACCTTCTTTCAAATGGGTTTTAGCGCCTTCTAATGTAAACCCTCTTTCTTTGACCAAATGATAAATCAATTGTAAATTTTTGACATCTTCGGGAGTAAACATTCGGTTTCCTTTTGCATTTTTTTTTGGTTTTAAAATATCAAATTCACTATCCCAAAACCGAATCAAAGAAGCATTAACGCCAAAGGCTTTGGCTATTTCGCCAATGCTATAATATCTTTTGTCTGGTGCTAATTCTATATGCATTTCTCTTTTATTTTTTTTTACTATCTTTTTATAAATATACGAACCAATTACTATTTAAAGGATTAATCTAGTGATTGGTTTTCTTGATTGGCAGCATTAGAAATAGCAACATATTCTACCGCTGAAATGGTACCGTAATAAAAATTCAACGGATTGACGACCTTGCCGTTTTTGTGTACTTCATAATGCAAATGTGGAGCCTCCGAGCGTCCTGTGCTTCCTACATAACCAATGATGTCACCTCTTTTGACACGTTGTCCTGCTCTGCACTTGTATTTACTCAAATGTGCGTATAGTGATTCGTAACCATAACCATGCCGTATCACAATATGGTTCCCAAATCCAGAAGCTGAGTTGTCTGCCCTTGCAACGACTCCATCACCACTCGCAAAAATTGGCGTTCCATTTTTAGCTGTAAAATCCATCCCTTCATGCATTTTACGTGCTTTAGTAAACGGATCAGTACGATAACCAAACCCAGAAGCTACATGTTTTAAATTTTCATTTCTTACTGGCTGAATGGCAGGAATACTGGCCAAAAAGACCTGTTTAGCCTCTGCTAATTTCAAAATAACATCCAACGATTTTGATTGAATCGCCAATTCTTTACTCAAAACATCCACTTTCTTGGTGGTTCTAATCACCAATTCAGAATTGTTATACCCTTGCAAGGCAACATAACTGTTTTTATAGCCCGATTTGCGCACGTCTTCAGAGATAGGAGCGGTATTAAAATAGGTTCTGTACAAATTGTTATCTCGCTCAGCCATTTGATCGGCAACTACTTGCAATTGCTCCAGTTTTTTATTTAAAATCGAATAATTTAGTCTCAAATTCTCAATTTCCCTTTCCTGAACGCGATCATTTGGAGTCTTAAAATAAGGTACATTCAATAAAATCACAAAAGACAAAAAACCAAACAAGGCCGCAGCAACAATAAATAAGGCAGCAAAACCAAACTTTTTTCTCTTCTTGGGCGTAATTTTTCGGTACGCTAATTTTTCGGAATCGTAATAATATTTTACTTTCGCCATAGTTTAAAATACCCTATTTTTGCAACCTGTAAAGAG
>CAUPCW010000148.1:0-6190 GCA_963509895.1 uncultured Flavobacterium sp. | reverse complement strand
CTCACAAGAAAGGTGTCGGTAGTTCTAAGAATGGTAGAGAATCAGAATCAAAACGTTTAGGCGTTAAGATTTTTGGTGGTCAAGCTGCTATTGCTGGGAACATCATCGTAAGACAAAGAGGTTCTAAACACAATCCAGGTGAAAATGTTTACATCAGTAAAGATCACACCCTACACGCAAGAGTAGCTGGAGTTGTGAAGTTCCAAAAGAAAAAAGACAACAAATCATACGTTTCTATTCTTCCATTCGAAGCATAAGAATTTTGAAATGTTAAAAGTGTAAAGCCTATCAGTGATGATAGGCTTTTCTTTTTTTATGATGGATTGAATAAAAGACCAATACTAAAGAATAATTTTATCTTTTTATTATTTACCCATGAAGTATCAAATACAATGGGGCCCAGAAAAGTATTGTACGAAATGGTAGCGCCACCTGACAACAGCACGCTTGTAGCGTCTTGGTCTTGCCATTTTCCTTTTGGCGCATAAAAATTTCTTTGGAATTCGTTGAAACTTTGAAAGCCCACTACAGCTACATCGATGTGAGGAATAAAAAATATTTTTGAAGTAAGATTGGTTTGAACGCTTAGGTTTGCTTTTATAAATTGACTTACATTGAGTTCGTTTTCTTGTAAACCAGCAAATGTTACGCTGTTTTTTAAAGGATTTGGTGTGTAGCCTCCAATGAAATATTTGGATGCATAGCCAAACTGAGCGGTAGAAATTTGATTGAATTTGGTGTTGTCTTCAAATAAAAGACCTGCGCTAGCTTCCATGATGAGCACTTTATTTTTTATAGGGATTCTATTTTCATAATTAAAGTTGAATTTAGTGAAAGGATTAAGGCTACCGCTATAGTTTTGAGAGGCATTGTTTGCATAATTTATAGCTACATCTTGGCGAATTGAACGAGATAATTCAACTTGCAATTTATTTCCAGTTGAGGCAAAAAATACTTTGTTTAGGTTGTTAGTATAATAATGGGCATTCATTTCTACTTGGTTCAAATAGTAACTACTTAAAATAAAAACAGTATTAAAACCAGGATCTGTCTTTGGTTGCAAATGCGCATAATGATAATTCAGTCCAAAGCCAAGATAACTTTTTAAAGAATTGATGTTTCTATTGATTTGGTTGTCAATATGAAAAGCATTGAATTGGAGGTTGTCTGCTTTTTTTAGTTGTATAAAAACATCCTGAGTAAGCCGATGGCCAAAGGCTTCTGAGCGCCACCACCAATTTTTTTCTTGACCAAATATTTTTTGGTACTGCAATCTTATCCTTGGCTGTTGCGCAATATCAACAGTAACTAGAATTCGCGATGACTCTCCTAATAAATTCCTTCCTGTATAATTGATTATTGCTCCAAAACCTCTAAAAGTGTCAAAATGCAGCGAGGCTTTCATTTGACTTTTATAGTATTCTGAAGCATTGAGTTGAAGATGTGTTTTGTTGTCTTTTGAAAAAGTGGTATAATTGATTTGATTAAAAAGATTTGTTCCCATTACTTTTCTAATTCCTTCGGCAATATCTTCTATAGCATACGTGTTGTTTGCTTCTATACCAGAACGTTTTTTGACCAATTCAAGATTAGCGTCGCTAAAGTTGTTGTAAAGAATAGTATCCAAAACAAACCTTCGTTCGATTTGGGGTAGTTTTGGTTTTGATGTAGGGAAGGCTTTTAGTTTTTCGGCTAATGCTACTAAGGCTGGAGTATTTTTATTCGTAGCAATTTTACCTTCTTTATATATTTCTTTACTTGCGTCGAAATCACCAGTAGAATAAGTTAAATTAGGATAATGACTAAATAATATATCGCAGAGCTTTTTGTTTTTTTCGTTCTTCAAATTACTTGTCAACATGGTTGATTGAAAAATAAGCGTCGAGAGATTTTCGAGCTTTTCAATAGTTACTTTGTCGTCTCCTACATCACTTCCAATAATAATGTCTGCTCCCATGTTTTTAGCAATATCTGTTGGGAAATTGTCTAACATTCCGCCGTCTACCAAGATAGTGTTTTGGTAAGGTACGGGTTTAAAAACTCCAGGAATAGACATACTTGCTCTCATCGCTAAGCCAATAGAACCTTCGCCAAGAATGATTGTTTTTCCATTCAAAATATCAGTGGCTACAGCTCGATATGGAATCGGTAATTTGTCGAAATTTGAAACGTTATAGGCGGGATAAGTGATTAGCGAAATGAATTCTCTAAGATTTTGGTCATTTAGTAAGGAGGATTTAATGACAGGTTTGTAATTTTTAACATCAATGTCTATTAAGTAGCGACTGAATTCGCCCATTTCCTCCACGCTAACGTTGTTTAGGGAAACTTTTCCGCCTAACAATTCGTCCCAATGAGCACTATTTGCAATTTTGGCAATACTGTCTCCAGAATAGCCCATAGCATATAATCCACCTACGATACTTCCCATACTCGTTCCAATAACTAAATCAGGTACGATGCCCAGCGAATCTAGCGCTTGAATCACAGGAATATGCGCAATTCCTTTGGCGCCGCCGCCACTAAGTACTAGAGCTACTTTTGGTTTTTTATGCTGTGAAAAATGATGTTGCGGTACCGCCAATACAACTAGCAATAAACAAAAAGTCAGCCGATGGGGTTTGAATAAACTCTTTTTCAAAGTGTAATAAACTGATCGAAAGGGCTCTTTTTCTTGTTTCATATTTTGAAGACCAATAAGTTAGCAAGCTCATTTTTTTGTCGTCTCCTAAAGTACTAAATTAGAACAAGATACAAACGTTCTTCATTCGTTAAAGTTTTGAGTACTTGGAGTTTGATGAATCTTGGTGTTTTTATCATCAAAACTCTTTTGATTAAAAGAATTAAAGGTGTTCTTAGAAAAGTATTGGAAAAAAGAAACCCTCACAGTACAACTGAATTTAGTTCAGTTTCCTGCAAGGGTTTGTTCGTAGACTAAGTGATTTGGGTAAGCTTACCTTGTGTTGCAATTCAAATAGTTATTTGTCATTATAATGTCCTAAAGCAGAAATTATAATGACTACGACTTCGTGGTCGATAATTTCATAAACTAATCGGTCTTTTCTATTAATTTGTCTAGACCATACATTTTCGTTTTTATATTTAAGTTTTTCAGGCTTACCAATTCCAGTTGTTGGATGTATTTCTAATTCAAGAAATATCTTTTCAATTCTTAAAATAGCTGTTTTTTTGCCTGACTTTTTTATTTTAGATAAATCAGCAAGGGCTTCTTTGCTTATCTCTATTGTATATCTGCCCATATATTTTTGGCGTCTACTTGGGTGTAGTTTTCTTCTCTGTAGGTAGCATCTTGAAAATTTTTATGATGTTTTTCTAACCTTTCGATTATCTCCGGATTTGTAATTTCATTATTTTGCTCAATTACTTCCACATCAAATGCTTTCAAAATTTTTTTGATGATGGCAATTTGAGAAATATCTTTTATGTTTACCGTTAGTGTAGTCATTTTGATAATTATTCAATTGAAATACAAAGGTATAAAATGTTTTAGCCTTTGCTAAGTGATTGTTTTTTAATTTTTTCTAATTCATTTTTTTTTGCTTCTAATTCTGTAATGTCAAAATGTTGATTAAACATATCAAAACCATATAAAGGAATTATGTCCATTGTATATTCTGCTGTCTTTTTTTCAATGGATTCGTAAAAAATAAATAGGGGTAAATAAGGTGTTGTTTTTAATAATTGATCTCTAGCAGAACTAATACAATATTCAATTTCTTTTTTGTTTTCTGTTTTCATTTTGGAACCAAAAATCATTCCAGTTAATTGTTTTTGGTCATAATAAAAGATTCTTCTTCCAACAAGTCTTTTTTCTGGTCCTGATTCAGTAAAGAAATCAGTTAACAAATCATAATGAATAATTCTGTATTCCTTTTCGTATTTCCAGCTTTTGTATTTTATAAGAAATGAATTGTGTTTTTCTTTCCAATGTTTTAATCTTTTTTCTTCTATTATTGTTTCATCTAATAAACTTGGCATTGTATAGAAGCCATTAGTTTTGATACATTTATTTTTATATTTTACTTTTTTTAATTCATATTCACTAGCTAGATGTTTTTTTAACAAATTTTCACTTTGAACTTTGTTATTTTCAAAATCAAAAATCAAACAAAATCCTGTATGATGATTTCCGTAATGCGACCACATAATTGGATCGTTACATTCTTTGGAAAATGAAGCGACATAGCAATGTCCACCAGTGCAACTAAAAATGAAATATTTTAATTTTTTTATAAAACTTTCAGAAATGGCAATCGATTCAGGAATACAGAATGTATCTAATACAATGTCTTTAAAGTCTTTCGAATCTATTTTTTCTATTAAATGGTCATAAAATAAATCTTCGGAAGCTAAAAATTTTGCTATTGAATCAATATTTATGTGGTTTAAATTTAAATCACCAAAGTTTTGACTTAAAAGACGGTTTGTTAGGTTTTTATATCTCTCAAAATCACCTTCAAAAAAAGATGAATTTTTAGTATCATAAGGATCATTAAGCTCGTCCTTGTGCACGAAGAAAATTTCACCATATTGAAGTTCTTTTAGTGATATTGGGCTATATGTTCTAAATCTAAAAAATGAAGTTGGAGAAATTAAACTCATAAATATTTAGCGATATCGATATTAAAAAAAGAAATTTTAATTCATTCAAATATATTGAATATTTCACCAACATATTAATTTTATATCGTCAACCGAATAGTCTGACCCGTAGTTTTTACGAAGGCTCACGCCCAAAAACAACAAACCCTTACGGTAGAACTGAATTCAGCTCAGTTTCCTGTAAGGGTTTGTCTGTTATTAACTAGTCACTCATCACTAAGGACTAATCACTAAAATTTAGTATCTGTAATATTCTGGTTTGAATGGACCTTGAACTTCTACGCCAATATAAGCTGCTTGATCGTCACGTAAAGTCTCCAATTCAACACCTAATTTAGCCAAGTGCAACATCGCTACTTTTTCATCCAAATGTTTTGGTAACATATACACTTCATTGTTGTAAGCGGCACTGTTTTTCCACAATTCGATTTGAGCCAATGTTTGGTTGGTAAATGAGTTACTCATTACAAAACTTGGGTGACCTGTAGCACAACCAAGGTTTACCAAACGACCTTCAGCTAAGATGATGATGTCATTTCCAGCGATAGTGTATTTATCTACTTGTGGTTTGATTTCGATTTTTGAAGCACCGTGGTTTTTGTTCAACCAAGCCATATCAATTTCGTTATCAAAGTGTCCGATGTTACAAACGATAGTTTTGTCTTTCATTTTTTCAAAATGAGCACCCAAAACGATGTCTTTGTTTCCAGTTGTAGTAATAATGATATCAGCTGTAGCGATAACAGTATCTAATTTTTTAACTTCAAAACCGTCCATTGCCGCTTGTAGAGCACAAATTGGATCAATTTCAGTAACCGTTACAATAGATCCAGCACCTCTAAAAGAGGCAGCTGTTCCTTTTCCTACGTCTCCGTATCCACAAACAATTACTCTTTTTCCAGCCAACATAATATCAGTAGCACGACGAACTGCATCAACAGCAGATTCTTTGCAACCGTATTTGTTGTCAAATTTAGATTTAGTAACCGAGTCGTTTACGTTGATAGCTGGCATTGGTAATGTTCCCGCTTTTACTCTTTCGTATAATCTGTGAACACCAGTAGTAGTTTCTTCAGACAATCCTTTAATTCCAGCAACCAATTCTGGGTAACGATCAATAACCATATTAGTCAAATCTCCACCGTCATCCAAAATCATATTCAATGGTTGTCTATCTTCACCAAAGAACAACGTTTGCTCAATACACCAGTCAAAGGATGCTTCGTCAAGACCTTTCCAAGCATACACCTGAATTCCAGCAGCAGCAATAGCAGCAGCAGCCTGATCTTGAGTAGAAAAAATATTACAAGAACTCCAAGTCACTTCAGCTCCAAGCGCAATCAAAGTCTCGATCAAAACTGCAGTCTGAATCGTCATATGTAAACATCCTGCAATACGAGCTCCCTTCAAAGGTTGTTCGTCTTTATATTCTGCACGAAGCGCCATCAAACCTGGCATTTCAGCTTCTGCTAATTCAATTTCTTTTCTTCCCCAAGCTGCTAAGGAAATGTCTTTCACTTTGTAAGCCACATAAGGCATAGTTGCTGTACTCATTTATAGTATATTT
>CAUPCW010000147.1:0-6225 GCA_963509895.1 uncultured Flavobacterium sp. | reverse complement strand
TAGTGTATTTTTGCAGAAAATATACTATTTCAAACCGTTTGGAGTTTGGAATTTAATACTTGGAATATAGCATACGATGGAGAATTTTAAAATGATAGCCAAAACCTTTTTTGGTTTTGAAGAAATATTGGCCAAAGAGTTGCGCCAATTGGGTGCACAAGAGGTTGAGCAAGGCATACGAATGGTGAGTTTTAAAGGTGATAAAGGATTTATGTACAAGGCCAATCTGTCTTTGCGTACCGCATTAAAGGTGTTAAAGCCAATTTATTCTTTTAGAGCAACCAATGAAGCAGCTTTGTATAAAGGTATTGCTAGTGTGAATTGGTCAAAATACCTTAATGCTAATCAAACGTTTGTGATCGATGCAACGGTACATTCGGATCATTTTAACCATTCGGAGTTTGTGTCTCAAAAGTGTAAGGACGCCATTGTGGATCAGTTTAGAGAACGCACTGGGCAACGTCCAAGCATTGACAAAGCTTTTCCTGATTTACGAATCAATATTCATATTGGCAAAGACCAAGTTTCGGTGGCATTAGATACTTCTGGAAATTCCTTGCACCAACGTGGTTACAGAACAGCTACGAATATTGCACCTATCAATGAAGTTTTGGCAGCGGGCATTTTGTTATTATCAGGTTGGGAAGGACAAGGTCACTTTTTGGATCCGATGTGTGGTTCAGGAACATTCTTGGCCGAAGCTGCAATGATTGCTTGTAATATTCCAGCCAATATCAACAGAAAAGAATTTGCTTTTGAAAAATGGAAGGATTGGGACAATGATTTGTTCGACCAAATTATGGACAGTTTGCTGACAAAAGTAAAAGAGTTTCATTACACGATTACAGGCTATGACAAAGCGCCAAGTGCGGTTCAGAAAGCCAAAGACAATATCAAGAATGCCAATTTAGACGAATACGTAAAGGTTGCTGAAGAAAACTTTTTTGATACAGAGAAAACTACCGAAGGCAAATTGCATATGGTTTTCAATCCGCCGTATGACGAGCGTTTGGATATTCATATGGAAGAATTTTATAAAAGCATTGGTGATACTTTGAAGAAAAATTATCCTGGCACAAATGCTTGGTTTATTACTGCCAATTTAGACGCTTTGAAATTTGTAGGTTTAAAACCTTCTCGAAAAATCAAATTGTTTAACGCTAGTTTAGAAGCGCGTTTGGTGAAATACGAAATGTATGAAGGAAGTAAAAGAACCAAGTTTCAGACCGAAAATAAAGAGTAAATTTTAATTTAATTTTTTCAATATGACGAAATTACAAGTACGAGCATTTCTATACCAATTGGGTTGTTTTGCCATTTTGTTTGTGGGTTTTCGCTATTTAGTGGGAACCTACACAGGTTTAACAGGGTTTTGGGTTCCGTTAACCGCATTTGCTTTGGGTACAATTTTGGCACCTAAATTTCAAGCAGCTAAAACCAAAGACGGCGAAAAATTATTTATGTCTTGGATTTTTATTAAAGGAGTCCGAATCATAGGGTAATAGTTTTCAGTTATAGAATTGGTTGCTCATTTCAAGCATAAAAAAAGCGTTTTTACAAATCGTAAAAACGCTTTTTTTATTGGTAAATCACAATGTGTTACGTTTAAATTAAATTTTATTTTAGTTTTTTATATTTTATTTTGTCTAAAATGTATAAATAAGATTTTTTTATTATGCTTATTTTGTATTTTTGTGTGTAAATAAAAGATATTATGGATTTTAATAGTGTTGTTCCAACATCCAAAAGGATAGATAGATTACAGTATGAAAACCCTTGGTGGGTTTCTGGACAAGTGCAGCAGTTTTATCAAAACATGTCCAAACGTTTGTACTTTGATGTGTTTTATCCCTTTGTAAAAGAGACCGAGATAAAACGTGCTGTAGTTTTGATGGGGCCAAGGAGAGTAGGTAAGACCGTTATGATGTTTCACGCCATTCAGGAATTGATTGCAGAAAACATTTCGCCTCAAAAAATATTTTTTATTGGAATTGATAATCCAATATATATGCATTTAGGTTTAGAAGATATTTTACAACTCGGAAAACAAGCAGTTAATCTTGACAACCTCGAAGGGTGTTTTGTGTTTTTTGACGAGATTCAATATTTAAAAGATTGGGAGAGACACTTAAAAGTTTTAGTAGATACTTATCCAAAAACGAAGTTTATAGTTTCAGGTTCTGCAGCTGCCGCTCTTCGTTTGCAAAGTTCAGAAAGTGGCGCTGGTAGATTTACTGATTTTATGCTGCCTCCGCTAACTTTTCACGAATACATTCATCTTAAAGGGCTACATCATTTAGTGCAGTCCAAGTCGATTTTTTATAACGGAAAAGAGATCCCTTTTTTTACCACTCACGACAATAAAGCCTTAAACAAAGAATTTTTTCACTATCTCAATTTTGGAGGTTATCCAGAAGTAGTACTCTCCGAAAAAATCCAAAGTGATATGGGACGTTATGTTAAGAGTGATATTGTCGACAAGGTGTTATTGCGAGACCTACCAAGTTTATATGGAATTAAAGACGTGCAAGAACTAAATAGTTTTTTTAGTTATTTGGCTTATAATACTGGAAACGAATTTTCTTTTGAGCGTTTAGCTAAAGATAGTGGTATTCTAAAAGATACCATTAGAAAGTATCTAGAATATCTTGAAGCCGCTTTTTTGATAAAAGTTATTCATAAAATTGATGATAATGCCAAAAAGTTCAAGCGTATTACTACTTTTAAAGTCTATCTTACGAATCCATCATTACGAACGGCTTTGTTTTCACCTATTCAAGAAACAGATAATGAAACAGGAAATATGGTAGAAACAGCTATTTTTTCTCAATGGATGCATCGAGAAAATCTTGATTTGAAATATGCGCGCTGGAAAATGGGACGATCTGAAGGGGAAGTGGATATTGTATTGATTGATACTAAACTTTTCAAACCCCAATGGTGTGTAGAAGTAAAATGGAGCAATCGCTATTTTGAGAAGCCCCAAGAATTAAAGAGTTTGCTTCATTTTTGCGAACAGAATAATTTTAAAGCAAGTTTAGTAACGACTATGGATCAAGCGGGAAACAAAACGATAGGCAACTTAAATATTACCTTCGTTCCAGCAGCGATTTATGCATACAATATTGGAGTTGTTACGTTAGTTCAAAAAAACACTTGGATGAATGAATAGATAATTGAAGTTCCGTTGCGAAGCAGAAAAAAAGCGTTTTTACAAATCGTAAAAACGCTTTTTTTCTGCCTTCTGCTTTCTGCCTTCTATTTCTTCGGCTTTTTCTCTTCTTTTTTTGCTTTTTCAGCAGGAAGTACTTTTTTCTTGTATAGCGGAACAAAGTACGAAACAGTGTAATTGAAACCTACGCCAAAATCACCATTATACGTTCGGTTAAAACCAGGAATGTATAAATTATCAAATCCACTTGGAGTTTTGTTGGTAATTAATCGGTTCAATCGCAAACTGAAACCTACAAAAACGTTGTTGAATACTTTGGCTTTTACGCCCGCCACAACTTCTACCCAAGTAGCCGTTAAACCACTGTAATTTTTTCCCGCCACCACAACAGGAACTTCTCCCCAATACGGATTAGGATTGTAGATTTTGTAGCTATTCAATTCTTGGCTAAAGCTTGAAAAACCAGCGCGCATCCCAATGGAGATGATGTTTTCCATATCCAACCAGTTTTCGTAAGCGTTATAATCGAATCCCGCTTTTAGGTAAGAACCTTTTGCGGTCGAAGTTAAACGGTTGTCTTCGGTGGTTTTGTTTTCAGAACCCAATTCGGCAGCCAAAAAATATTTTTTCGTTATACGATAATCTCCCACCAACTCAATGCCTTTATAGTTACTGTCGTATAAACCTCTGGTCAGTTTGTACAAATCGGCACCTACTCTTAGACCATAACGATTGAATTTTGGAGGAACAACGGTGTCCTTTTTTTTGGCAGGCAATTTTTCTAATTCTTGCTTTGGTTTTGCAGGAAGTATATTGGTTGCTTTTGGAAGTGTAGTTGTTGTAGTCGTTTCTTGTGCTTGAACGGTAAACAAAGAAAAGAGCAAGCAGCCACTAAAAAAAGATAGAAAGGTGTGTTTCATTTTCGTTGTTTATGTTAGTTTTTTGCAATTGAACTACTTTCATCCACTTGGTATCAGAAGCTGTGCCATCCGTGTGTTCAAATGGAGGATTTGCATTCATTTCGAACAAGGTTTTGAAACCACAAGCTCTAGACACATAGACTTCGCTGGTCGTATAGTTGAATTTAATCACGTCAGTATTAACCAAGGCGGCATTAGTACTTCCTGAATTTAGCGTAAAGCTAAAAGTAGTCGTCGTGGCATTGGTTTTTAGCGGAATCGAAATGGTTGCTGTATTGGCTAAGAATTTTGATTCTCCCGAAGACGAAGCATTAAAAATTACACCATCGGTCATTCCTTCGCCTATTACTTTCAAATTCGACACGCTTTTTTCAACCGTTGGATTGTTGATATCGAAGAATTTAATCACCATTCTAGGCGTAGTAGGCGTATTGCCATCGCAAATATCATCTTTCTCACAACTCGAAAAAGAGCAACAAAACACCAACAGTAAAAGCGTTATTTTTTTCATTTAAAACTATTTATTTATTCGGCTAAATCATTTAAGTAGTAGTTAAGATTACAAAATACCTCAAATGATTTCTATTCTTTATTTATTATCCAATCTTATATGCCCTTCTATGGTTATAAAACCTAACCGCAAAGACCACAAAGATTTACGAAAAGCACACAAAGAAAAAACTTATATGCCCTTGAATACCTTATATGGTTTCAAAACCCACCACATTAAAAAGAAACTTCAATGACTTATATGTTTAAAAATTGCCCACAACCCTTATATGCCCTTCAATATCTTATATGGTTTCAAAACCCACCACCATTAAAAAGAAACTTCCATGACTTATATGTTTATAAAAATTACCCACAACTCTTATATGCCCTTCAATCCCCTATATGGTTTAAAAAAACCACAAGCCATTAAAAAGAAACTTCCATGACTTATATGTTAAAATTTAACGACGTTCCAACAACACCACATTCTCCACGTGATGCGTTTGCGGAAACATATCCACAGGTCGAACGCGTGTCACTTTGTATTTCTCATCCATCAAAGCCAAATCCCGAGCTTGTGTAGCCGAATTACAACTCACATACACCACTTTTTGAGGCTCAATTTTCAAGATTTGATCAATAACCGCCGCGTGCATTCCGTCTCTTGGTGGATCCGTGATGATTACGTCTGGTTTGCCGTGTTGCGCGATAAAGGCTTCGTTGAACACCACTTTCATATCTCCTACAAAGAACTCACAATTCGTGATATTATTTCGTTCGGCGTTGGCTTTGGCGTCTTTAATTGCTTCGGGGACGCTTTCAACACCAATCACTTTTTTGGCTTTTTTCGATACAAACTGAGCGATGGTTCCCGTTCCTGTGTACAAATCATACACCGTTTCGTTGCCTGTCAATCCTGCGAAATCTCTTGTGATTTTGTATAATTCGTACGCTTGATCCGAGTTGGTTTGGTAAAACGACTTGGCATTGATGCTAAATTTCAAGCCTTCCATTTCTTCAAGGATGTAATCGCGTCCTTTGTACAACTGAATGTTCGTATCGTATAACGTATCGTTTGCTTTATTGTTAATCACGTATTGTAGAGAAGTAATCTGCGGAAATTTGGCATACAAATGATCCAAAAGCAATTCTCTATTGGCTTGATCGTCTTCAAAAAACTGAATCAACACCATAATTTCGCCAGTCGAAGCCGTGCGCAACATAAGCGTACGCAACAAGCCTTCGTGGGCTCTTGGGTTAAAGAATGTCATGCCGTTTGCATTGGCAAATTCACGGACTTCATTGCGAATCGCGTTCGAAGGATCTTCTTGCAAATGACATTTATTGATGTCTAGGATTTTGTCCCACATTTTCGGAATATGAAAACCCAAGGCATTTTTGTTATCCAATTCCTCGCTGCTTCCTATTTCGTCTTCGGTGAGCCAACGGCTATTCGAAAACGAAAACTCCATTTTGTTGCGGTAGAAAAACTGTTTTTCGGAACCCAAAATCGGTTCGAAATCCGGTAATTCAATTTTACCAATACGTTGCAGGTGGTTTTTAACCTCGTTGTGTTTAAAAAACAATTGCTGGCTGTACTTCATATTTTGCCATTTGCAACCGCCACACACCCCAAAATGC
>CAUPCW010000146.1:0-6251 GCA_963509895.1 uncultured Flavobacterium sp. | reverse complement strand
TTACCCATATACTAGCTTTCCAGGCTAGCTCCTTCAACCACTCGGACACCTCTCTAATTGGGATTGCAAATAACATAAAAAAAAATGAGTTAGAAAAGGAAAAAGTAATTATTATCCCATTTCTCCTCGTATTGCATTTTCAAAGGTATTTTTGAAATCAGAAGCTAGAATATTTTGCCCCAAAAGATGCATTAACTTAGTAATGGCAGCCTCTGTCGTACAATTTTTTCCAGAAATCACTCCAATCTTTTTCAGCTCTGAACTCGTTTCGTATTTCCCCATATTGACACTTCCGCCAGAACATTGTGTAACGTTTACAATATGTATGCCCGAAATAATAGCTTGTTGTAGTAACTCAATAAACCATTCCTCTGTAGGAGCATTTCCAGAACCATAAGTTTCCAAAACAATACCTTTTAGATCAGGAATATGTAGAAGTGTTTCCAATACTTTTTGATTGATCCCTGGAAACATTTTCACAATAACCACTTGATTATCAAAAACTTTATGAACGCGCAAAGGTTCCTTTTCATCAAAAGGCAATAATAAATCTTTGTTGACCTTTAGATGCACTCCTGATTCAATTAAAAAAGGATAATTAGGAGAAGTAAAAGCATTAAAATGTTCGGCACTTATCTTCGTTGTACGATTGCCACGGTATAATTTGTATTCAAAATACAAACCAACTTCTGTAATCACGGGTTTACCATTTTCTTGCAAGGATGCAATTTGTATAGCGGTAATCAAATTTTCCTTAGCATCAGTTCTCAAATCTCCAATTGGCAATTGAGATCCTGTAAAAATCACTGGCTTTCCTAGATTCTCCAACATAAAACTCAATGCCGAGGCAGAATACGACATTGTATCTGAGCCGTGTAAAACAACAAAACCATCAAAAGCTTCGTAATTTTCCTCAATAACTTCGGCTATTGCTACCCAGCTTTCTGGACTTATATTCGATGAATCGATAGGATTTTCAAAAGAAATCGTTTCAATGGCACAATCTAATAACTTCAATTCGGGTACGCGTTGCAAGAGCTTACTAAAATTGAAAGCCTTGAGTGAGCCTGTTTCAAAATCTTTTTGCATACCAATGGTACCTCCCGTATAAATCAAAAGTATTTTGGTACTAGAGTGCATGAATATATTTTAATTTATTAACCACAGGATTCGCATACATAGCCAAAAATCCTTCTAAAAGTTGTGGATTATCATGGTCGATTCGCATTTCTAAACGACGTTCGAACAATAATTTTTCATTTTCTGTATACCTGTGCATATATTGATTCGTTTTATGCAACAAATCATAGGCAATAAAATTAGTAGGCCAGAGTTTATAGTTGGTCAAAATCGCATCATCTATGGTTTGTGCCAATGCCAAAACTTGTTTGTTCGCATTTTCTTCAATGGCTACAATGGTATCAATTTCGGTATCGATTACCTTTCCAACATGAATATGAATACGCTTTTTTTGACCCAAAACGCCACTCAATATATTTTGAAAATCTTCGTTTTTCTCTTTAATATATACCTCATTATTGGCTTCTGCCATTAATTGTGGCATTTTGAGCACATCAGTAGGATCGTATTCATAAGAAATAGAAACAGGTACAATTTTAATTTTCTTAAAATAATCCATGACTTTTTTCTCATCCGAAGCCATGCCTAACATTTTTAATACCCCAGGATTCGTAGCATCATTGCCATCTTTAGTCCTCCCTTCACGTTGTGCAATCCAAACCGAACGATTTTCATGCATCAACAACTGCCCTATATATTCTGAAAGCAACTTAGAGCTATGCAACATCTCTCTTGGCGAAAGCCCACGAAGTACCAAGAAATTTCGATTGAGTTTCGCTAATGTTTTCAGGAAAGATTTCTTAACAAGATTATCCCCAATGGCCGAAGCCGTCATGACCAATCCGTGTTCGAATAAGGTGGCATTGAGGAGAGTAGTATCTAATAAAATATCACGATGATTAGAAACAAACAAATAAGATGTGTTTTTTTCTAACTGTTCAAAGCCAGAAGTAGTCAATCCTTCAGAGCTTTTTTCTAAAATTTTGCGTGCGGATTGATAAATAAAATTACACTGAAAATCACGAATAGAATGCGTTTTCATTAATTGGCTTTTCCATACTTCATCAGGAACTTCTGGAGCAGAAAAATTCATCAATGCCTTCATCATCGGATGCTGAATCACATCGGATAGCGCATCGTTTACTTCGGAGTCATAAAAAGGCCGAATGGAGTCAAATTTTTGCATTTTGATTTTCATTTTTAATGGGAACAAAAGAACAAAAAAAAACGGAAACTTAAGGTACTTTTCGGCTTAAATCCCAAATACTCGTTTAGAATTCTCAGTTGTAATTTGGGCTATTTCGGTTACACTCAGGTTGTAAATTGCAGCCAATTTTGCGGCTACATTCACCACATAACTGCTCTCGTTTCGCTTGCCGCGAAAAGGAATCGGAGCCAAATAAGGTGAGTCGGTTTCAAGTACGATGTGTTGCAAATCAATACGGTCTAGGAACTGGTCAATTTTTCCGTTCTTAAACGTTACTACACCGCCAATTCCTAACAACATATTATAAGAAATCGCCTGAAGTGCTTGCTCATAGGTCCCCGAAAAACAATGGAAAATCCCAAATAATTCAGGGCTTTTCTCTTCCTCTAGAATTTCAAAAATTTCATCAAAAGCCTCACGACAGTGAATCACTATGGGCAATTTGTATTGCTTAGCCCACTGAATTTGTTGTCTAAAAGCAATTTGTTGCTCCTTAAGATGCGTTTTGTCCCAATACAAATCGATGCCTATTTCGCCTATGGCGTAGAACTTACGCTTGGCTAGTTCGGAGGCTACGTGCGCTAACTCGGCTTCGTAATTGTCTTTCACATAAGTTGGATGCAAGCCCATCATCAAAAAAATATTTTCAGGAAAATCTTGTTCCAAATCATACATCGCCTGGGTACAAGTCGAGTCGATAGCTGGAATAAAAAAGCGAGAAACTCCAGCATTTATGGAGCGTTGTATCATTTCGCTACGGTCTCGATCAAATTCTTCGGAATATAAATGGGTATGCGTATCGGTAAGTATCATTGTATCATTTTTGCGGGACAAAGTTAACGTTTTGTCATAGTAGTTTTAAAATTTTTAGGCTACTTTTGAAAAGGCACTTTTATTATGGAAAATCTACACGCAATCTTACAAACCGAAAACTACCAAAAAATCCGATTCAAAATCATCAAAACACAGCATTTATTGGTCAAAGCCAAAATCAATGGTATTGCGGGTAATTTCATACTCGACACAGGTGCTTCAAGCAGTTGCGTGGGGTTTGAAGGCATCGATTTCTTTCAACTAAAGGCCAAAAAATCCAAAACCAAAGCCTCAGGCGCAGGCGCTACTGGAATGCTAACCCAACTTTCTACCGACAACAAACTACAACTGGGCCGCTGGAAAACAGCTAATGCTGCGCTAGTAATTTTCGACTTATCGCACGTCAACGAAGCGCTAACCCAACACAAAGCCAAAGCCGTTCACGGCATTATTGGCGCCGATATTCTCCTCAAAGGCAAAGGAATTATTGATTACTACAATCATTATTTGTATTTGAAACAGAATTTTTAGGGCAATTGCCAAGGCACCACGCTATCCGCTATAGTTTTGCAAAACCATAAATGGAAGTTTTGCAAAAGCTACCGCTCCTATCGTTATTGCGGTAAGGTGCAAAAAACGATTGTAACGGAGTTGCATTTTTTATTTTTACATCAGCTTTTTTGTACTTCCTGCAAGGTTTCATTAACCTTGTAGGTATGCGATGTTAAAACACCTACAAGGTCTGAAAAAAGACCTAGCAGGTGAAGCAAATTATTTCTTTGCAAAAATTCAATAAGAATGACTTTAGCCGAAATGGACAATAATTTTGGCTAAAGCCAGTAAATCTTTACAATTATATCCTCTCGCTAAAGCGAGAGGCAATTGATTTTAGCACAATCAATTAACAAGCATAATTTTATTGATGCGATATAAATTGAAATCCTGTTTAATTTTAGGCTACTTTCAAGATACCTACAAGATACCTACAAGGTCTAAAAAAAGACCTTGCAGGAAAACACCTTAAATCATTACGAGTTTATGACATCCTTGTTTGCAAAAAAACTAAGTACTATTGAACTTCCTGCAAGGTTTTTTTAACCTTGTAGGTATACGCTACTTTAAAAATACCTTGTAGGTGAAATAAATTATTTCTTTGCAAGAATTCAATAGGAATGGGCTTTAGCCCGTTCTCTACAATGAGTTTCGTACTAGGCTTTAGCCAAAAATGTGTGCTAATTTTGGCTAAAGCCTCTAAATCTTTACAATTATATCCTCTCGCTAAAGCGAGAGGCAATTGATTTTAGCACAATCAATTAACAAGCATAATTTTATTGATGCGATATAAATTGAAATCCTGTTTAATTTAGGCTACTTTCAAGATACCTACAAGATACCTACAGGGTCTAAAAAAAGACCTTGCAGGAAAACACCTTAAATCATTACGAGTTTATGACATCCTTGTTTGCAAAAAAAACTAAGTACTATTGAACTTCCTGCAAGGTTTTTTTAACCTTGTAGGTATACGCTACTTTAAAAATACCTTGTAGGTGAAATAAATTATTTCTTTGCAAGAATTCAATAGGAATGGGCTTTAGCCCGTTCTTTACAATGAGTTTCGTACTAGACTTTAGCCAAAAATGCGTACTAATTTTGGTTAAAGTCTATACATCATTATAATTATGATCAACATCCATAAAAAAATACCTCAAAAAATGCCTCTTGTCCCTCACTAGCCCCGATCGTAGTGAAAATCCTTTTGGGGCTGGGGTTCAGCCCCAAAAGATTATAATGAAGAGCGGGACTTTGCTTCCTGAAAAAGCCCTATCTTTCTGCTCCTAAGTCACCAGATGCTATACCTTTTTTCCATAAAAAATCCCAAAAACCAGTATTGGAATTTGGGATTTTATGTATTTACAATGGAATGGACTACAACTCAAATGCTTTTTTAGGATTATTATCGCAAAGCAACTCCACTGGATTTTCTAATGCTTCTTTCACCGCTACCAAGAAACCAACTGACTCACGTCCGTCGATGATTCGGTGGTCATAAGAAAGAGCCACGTACATCATTGGGTGAATTTCTACTTTTCCGTTTACAGCAATTGGACGCTCAATAATATTGTGCATTCCTAAGATTCCAGACTGTGGAGGGTTGATAATTGGAGTAGACAACATTGAACCAAAAACACCACCATTAGTAATGGTAAAAGTTCCTCCTGTCATATCATCTACAGTAATTTGTCCGTCGCGTGCTCTCAAGGCCAAACGTTTAATTTCGGCTTCAACTCCACGGAACGTTAAGTTTTCTGCATTACGAACTACTGGTACCATTAACCCTTTTGGTCCAGAAACCGCGATAGAGATATCACAGAAATCGTAGGCCACTTTGTAATCGCCATCCATCATAGAATTTACATCTGGATACAATTGTAACGCTCTAGTTACCGCTTTGGTAAAGAAAGACATATAGCCTAAACTTACTCCACCGTGTTTTGCTTTGAAGGCATCTTTGTACTCGTTACGCAAATTGTTGATAGGCGTCATATTTACTTCGTTGAAAGTAGTCAACATTGCCGTTTCATTTTTAGCGGCTACCAATCTTTCGGCTACTTTACGACGCAGCATAGATAATTTCGTGCGTTCTGCTCCACGTGAACCTCCCGTTGGAGTTCCCATTGACGGAACAGCATTAACTGCATCTTCTTTAGTAATTCTGCCTGCTTTTCCAGTGCCAACAATGGTTTCTGGAGCTATGTTTTTTTCGTCTAATATTTTTCTAGCGGCTGGTGACGGAGTGCCTGCTGCATAACTTGGAGCGGCTGGAGCTGCTTTTGGAGCTTCAACTTTTACCTCTGCCTTTGGAGCTTCAGCTACTGGCGCTGGTACTGCCACAGGTGCTGCTCCTGATGGTTTTGCTGCTCCAGTATCAATTAAACAAACAATAGCGCCTACTGCTACTGCATCACCTTCTTCGGCTTTTAGGGTAATGACACCGCTTGCTTCTGCTGGCAACTCTAAGGTAGCTTTATCTGAATCTACTTCAGCAATCGCTTGATCTTTCTCTACATAATCACCATCTTTTACCAACCAAGTGGCTATTTCTACTTCTTTGATGGATTCCCCTGGTGATGGGACTTTCATTTCTAAAATC
>CAUPCW010000145.1:0-6274 GCA_963509895.1 uncultured Flavobacterium sp. | reverse complement strand
TTTTAATTAAAGAATTCGCATGGAAAATTTAGCATTAATCGATTCATTTTCAGAGTTTAAAGATGATAAACTTATTGATCGTGTAACGCTTATGGCAATTTTAGAAGATGTATTTAGAAATGCATTGAAAAAGAAATATGGCTCAGATGACAACTTCGATATAATTATAAATCCTGATAAAGGGGATATGGAGATTTGGAGAAGAAGAGTTATTGTTGCTGATGAGGATTTGGACTTCGAAAATGAAGAAATAACTTTAACAGAAGCGCGTAAAATTGAAGCTGATTTTGAAATTGGCGAAGAAGTTTCTGAAGAGGTAAAATTGATAGACCTAGGAAGAAGAGCTATTTTAGCTTTGCGTCAAAACTTGATTTCTAAAATACACGAACACGATAATACAAATCTTTACAAACAATTTAAAGATATTATTGGGGATAGTTATACTGCAGAAGTACATCATGTTAGACCAAGAGTAGTCATTCTAGTTGATGATGAAGGAAATGAAATTGTATTGCCAAAAGAAAAACAAATCCCTTCTGATTTCTTCAGAAAAGGAGATAATGTTCGTGGTATTATTGAAAGCGTTGAGCTTAAGGGGAATAAACCTCAAATCATCATGTCTAGAACTTCTGAGAAGTTTTTAGAAAAATTGTTTGAGCAAGAGATACCAGAGGTTTTCGATGGTTTGATAATGGTCAAAAATGTAGTTAGAATTCCCGGAGAAAAAGCAAAAGTTGCTGTAGATTCGTATGATGACAGAATTGATCCTGTAGGTGCTTGTGTGGGTATGAAAGGGTCTAGGATTCACGGAATTGTAAGAGAGTTAGGAAACGAAAATATTGATGTTATTAATTATACAAGTAATATTCAATTGTATATCACTAGAGCGCTAAGCCCGGCAAAAGTGTCTTCAATTAAAATTAATGAAGAAACTAAACGTGCGGAAGTTTTCTTGAAATTAGAAGAAGTTTCTAAAGCGATTGGTCGTGGTGGGCACAATATCAAATTGGCAGGATTGCTTACAGGTTACGAATTAGATGTAATTCGTGAAGGTGATATTGCAGGAGCTACAGCTGACGAAGACGATGTTGAATTGACTGAGTTTTCAGATGAAATTGAAGATTGGGTTATTGAAGAATTTGCTAAAATTGGTTTAGATACTGCAAAAAGTATTTTAAAGCAAGAAGTAGAAGATTTAGTTAGAAGAACAGACCTAGAAGAGGAAACTATTCTAGATGTAATGAGAATTTTGAAAGAAGAATTCGATAGTTAATTCTATATTCTTCCAACAACACAACAAAAAAAGGTAATAATAAAAAGGTTTTATGTCTGAAGAGAGAATAATTAGAATAAACAAAGTTTTAAGGGAATTGAATATTTCTTTAGAAAGAGCTGTGGATTATCTTAAGGATAAAGGAATTGCCATTGAGTCAAATCCAAACACAAAAATTTCTGAAGATGTATACAGTGTCTTGTGCGGTCAGTTTGCTGGTGACAAAGGGAATAAAGAGGCGTCGAAAGAAGTAGGAGAGGAAAAAAGAAAGGAAAAAGAAGCATTGCGTATTGAAAGAGAGAAAGAAATCGAAGTCAAACGCAAAGTTGATGAAGAACGTTTAAGACAACAAGAAATAATAAAAGCTAAGGCTGTCGTAACTGGACCAGTCCAAGTTGGAAAAATTGACTTAAATCCTAAAGCGTCGCCTGTAGTTCCTAATCCAACGCCAGTTGTTGAGAAGGTTGAAGTCCCAGTTGTAAAATTAACTGAACCAGTTGAAGAAACTAAAGTGGATGCTATAGAAAAAACTTCTTCAGAAAAAATAGTTTCAAAACCAGTTAGCGGTATAAAAGAAAAAGTAGTAGTAAAAGAAGTAGTACCGGTTCAAGAAAAGCCTGTAATCACTCCCGAAGCTTCAACTTCCGATGAACCAGTTGAAGAAACAATTACTACGCAATATCAAAAACTATCAGGAACAACTCTTACTGGTCAAATAATTGATTTGTCTCAATTTAATAAGCCTAAAAAGAAAAAAGAGGATCCTAAAATTACTCCAAACAAACCGGGTACTCCTGGGGCTGCTGGAGCTAACAATGCTAACAAGAATAAGCGTAAAAGGATAGCGCCAAAACCAGGAGCTCCTAAACCGCCAACTACTCCGGGTGCTCCTAATCCAAATAAAATTACTCCTAACACAGGTGGTGGTTTTAATGCGAATAGAAGTGCAAGACCCGGATTTGTTAAGGGAAATCGCCCTGCCATTGTTGCTAAAGTTGAGCCTACGGAAGAAGAAGTAAAAAACCAAATCCGTGAAACTCTTGAAAAACTTCAAGGTAAAGGAGGAAAATCAAAAGCGGCCAAATATCGTAGAGAGAAAAGAGAGACGCATCGTCAGAAAACAGATGATGAGCAAAGAGCATTAGACGAAGGTAGCAAAACTATTAAAGTTACAGAGTTTGTTACTGTAGGAGAAATTGCTATCATGATGGATGTGCCAATTACAAAAGTTATTGGTACTTGTATGTCTCTTGGTATCATGGTTACCATGAATCAACGTTTGGATGCGGAGACTTTGACTATTGTTTGTGATGAATTTGGATACGAAGTTGAATTCATTACCGTAGACATTGAAGAAGCAATACAAGTTGTTGCAGATAAAGAAGAAGATTTAGTTACACGTGCGCCTATCGTAACAGTTATGGGTCACGTCGATCACGGAAAAACATCTTTGTTGGATTATATCCGTAAAGAAAATGTAATCGCCGGAGAATCAGGAGGTATTACACAACATATTGGTGCCTATGGGGTAACTTTAGATAATGGTCAAAAAATTGCCTTTTTAGATACGCCAGGTCACGAAGCATTTACCGCGATGCGTGCACGTGGTGCTCAAGTTACGGATATTGCAATCATTGTAATAGCTGCTGATGACGACATTATGCCGCAAACAAAAGAGGCAATATCGCATGCCCAAGCTGCCGGTGTGCCAATTATTTTTGCTATTAATAAAATAGATAAGCCAAATGCTAATCCTGAAAAAGTAAAAGAAAGATTAGCGGGAATGAACTTATTGGTAGAAGATTGGGGTGGAAAAATTCAATCTCATGATATTTCTGCAAAAGTAGGTACTGGTGTAAAAGAATTACTTGAAAAGGTTTTATTAGAAGCAGAGATTTTAGATTTAAAATCAAATCCAGATAAACCAGCACAAGGTACTGTTGTTGAGGCATTTTTGGATAAGGGTAAAGGATATGTTTCTACGATCTTAGTACAGCATGGAACTTTAAAAGTGGGTGATTATATGTTGGCAGGTAAACATCATGGTAAGATTAAAGCCATGCATGATGAACGCGGACATGTGGTTAAAGAGGCTGGTCCTTCTACTCCAGTTTCAGTATTAGGTTTAGATGGTGCTGCAACTGCTGGAGATAAATTCAATGTTTTTGAAGACGAAAAAGAAGCAAAACAAATTGCCGCAAAACGTTCTCAATTAATGCGTGAACAATCCGTAAGAACGCAACGTCATATTACATTGGATGAGATTGGACGAAGAATTGCTTTAGGACAATTTAAAGAGCTTAATATTATTCTTAAAGGTGATGTGGACGGTTCTGTTGAGGCATTGTCTGATTCGTTCTCTAAATTATCTACAGATGAGATACAAATTAATATTATCCATAAAGGAGTTGGTGCAATTACAGAAACGGATGTAATGTTAGCTTCTGCATCAGATGCCATTATTATTGGATTTAATGTTCGTCCTGCAGGAAATGCAAGACAATTAGCTGATAAGGAAGAGATAGATATTCGTTATTATTCTATTATCTATGCTGCCATAGACGACTTGAAAGACGCAATGGAGGGAATGTTGGCGCCAGAAATGAAAGAGGAAGTATTAGGAACTGCAGAAATTAGAGAGATTTTCAAAATATCTAAAGTAGGTTCTATTGCTGGTAGTATGGTAATGGATGGTAAAATTACTAAAAATGCAAAAATCAGAATTGTTAGAGAAGGTGTTGTAATCTTTGAAGGAGAACTTTTAGCCTTGAAACGATTTAAAGATGATGTGAAAGAAGTAGCCAAAGGATACGATTGTGGTATTCAGGTTAAAGGATTTAATGATATCGAAGAACGAGATGTTATTGAAGCTTATCATGAAGTTGCAATCAAAAAGAAATTGAAATAGTATTTTAAGTATTTAAACAGAAAAGCCTCGATGATTCGAGGCTTTTCTGTTTAAATACCTTTCTTTTGAAGGTTTTTGTTTTTAAGATATAACGGTTATAATATTTGAATGAATCTATTTTGTAGGTTTGATTAATAATACATTTTTGTATTTTTTTTGTATTTCAATTAGATTTCTTTGTGCTTCCATTCTGCTTCTGTAATTTCCAACCCATACTTTGTAATTGGGTGTTTGGAATATTATGGTTGCATCTTCATTTTTATTTTCTTGTTTGAACTCATGAAGTGTTTTTTTTGCAATATCGCTTACGCCACTAAATATTTGAATTTTGTATCGGTCATTTACTGACAATGAAGTGTTTATTTTTATTTTTTCATTCCTTAATTGTTCCACTTTTGGGTCTTGATTTATTATCGTGTTTTTGGATTGAGCATTTAATTTCGCTATCGATGTAGTAATAAATAATATAAGAACAAGTGATGTTTTTTGAGGAAACTTTTTCATAACTAATTGGTTTTTATGCAAAAGTACTACTTAAACTATTTGTTCGAGTTAAAAATATTATTTAGAATTAATATAAATTGAATTTAAGACTATTTTAAGGTTTTGTGAATAGTTCTTAAGTCGTATTTTTGTGCGAGTTTTTAAATAAAGGTTATTTAGTTGTGAGTAAAGTACAAGTAAAATAATCAAATTTTAGTAGATAATCATTATATAATATGAAAAAGGTGGGTAACCATAATTCGATCACTAGAAAATTGTTGTTTAGTTTAGGACTAGCGTTAATTTTCTCCTTATCTTCATTAGCTCAAGATGCGGCTCCGGCACCAGATGCTGCTGCAGTAGCTGCGGCTCCAACATCAGGTGGAGATCCTGTTAAAGGGAAAGAACTATTTAATGCTAATTGTGCGGCTTGTCATAAATTAGATGCTAAAGCAACTGGTCCAGCTTTGAGAGGCGTTGCCGCAAAGCATGATATGCAATGGTTGTACAAATGGATTAAGAATAGCTCTGATTTGATTAAATCTGGTGATGCTGCTGCTGTAAAAGTTTTTGAAGAGAATAATAAGGCGGTAATGACTGCTTTTCCTCAATTATCAGAAGGTGATATCGATAATATTATAGCTTACACTTCTGAGCCTAAGGCTGAAGCTCCAGCGGCAGCAACTGCAGCTAATGTAAGCGGTGGGCAAAATCAAGAAGGAGCAATTAGTAATAATGTGATACTTGCTGCATTGGCATTGGTAATGGCGATGTTGGTTGTTTTGTTGTTTTTAGTAAACAATGTATTAAGAAAAGTAGCTAAAGCCAATGGTATTGAGGTTGAGCCAAAAACTCCATCTTTGCCTATATGGAAAGCTTTTGCTAAAAACCAGTTTTTGGTTTTGGTTTCCGCTATATTTTTATTGCTTTGTAGCGCTTATTTTGTTTATGGTTTTTTAATGCAGGTTGGTGTTGATCAAGATTATGCTCCAATTCAACCTATTCATTATTCTCATAAAATTCATGCTGGTGATAATGAAATCAATTGTAAATATTGTCATTCAGCTGCTAGAGTAAGTAAAAATGCAGGAATCCCTTCTTTAAATGTTTGTATGAATTGTCATAAAAATATTTCTGAAGTAGCTGAAACTACCGCTACGCCTGAGTACAGCAAAGCCTTCTACGACGAGCAAATTAATAAATTATATGCTGCTGTAGGTTGGGATAAAACTACACAATCTTACACGGGTAAAACACAACCTGTTAAATGGGTTCGTATCCATAATTTGCCTGACTTTGTTTATTTTAATCATTCGCAGCACGTTACTGTTGCTGGAATTGAGTGTCAAACTTGTCACGGTCCTGTTGAAACGTATGAGATTCAAAAGCAATTTGCTCCATTAACAATGGGCTGGTGTATTGATTGTCATAGAAAAACTGATGTTAAAACAGAAGGAAATGAGTATTACACCAAAATTCACGAACAACTTTCTAAAAAGTATGGTGTTGAGAAATTGACAGCTGCTCAAATGGGAGGTTTAGAGTGTGGTAAATGCCACTATTAAAAGAAATTATTAAGATTTAATATTTATATATAATATGTCATCAAA
>CAUPCW010000144.1:0-6298 GCA_963509895.1 uncultured Flavobacterium sp. | reverse complement strand
TTTCTTTTCTTTGCACCCTGATTTTGAATAACGATAAAAGATAAGCATAATGTCAAGAGTTTGTGACCTTACAGGTAAAAGAGCGATGGTAGGAAATAACGTTTCTCACGCTATGAATAAAACTAAGAGAAAGTTTTCTGTGAACTTAGTTAAAAAGCGTTTTTATCTTCCAGAAGAAGATAGATGGATTACTCTTAGAGTAGCAGCATCTACGATAAAAACAATTAATAAAAATGGAATTGCTGCTGTTTTGAAAAAAGCGCAATCTGAAGGATTTATAAAATAATCTTTTTCCTAAATAAATATATAGCAAGATGGCAAAGAAAGGTAATAGAATCCAAGTAATTTTAGAATGTACTGAGCACAAAACAACTGGTGTTGCAGGAACTTCAAGATACATAACAACAAAGAACAAAAAAAATACTCCAGATAGATTAGAGATTAAAAAATTTAATCCAATCTTGAAACGTGTAACTGTTCACAAAGAAATTAAATAATAATTAGAGATTTTTATTTATAAAAATTTCAAATAACATTTGAATCATGGCAAAGAAAACCGTAGCATCGTTACAAACCGCTTCTAAAAGATTATCAAAAGCCATTAAAATGGTAAAATCTCCAAAAACTGGTGCATATACATTCGTTGAATCTATTATGGCTCCTGAAGCAGTTGATGAATTCTTGAAAAAGAAATAATTTACATACATTTTATATAAAAGCTACTTTCTTTCGGAAGTAGCTTTTTTATTTTTTATATTTACCCTTTCAAATAATTTAAGGAATTTTTCCTTTTATGACTTACTTAACCTAACAAAAAATGAGTTTTTTTAAACGTATATTTTCCACTGAAAAGAAAGAGACTTTAGATAAAGGTCTTGAAAAAACGAAAGTTAACTTTTTTACTAAATTAACCAAAGCCGTTGCTGGAAAGTCTAAGGTAGATGATGATGTATTGGATAATTTGGAGGAAATATTAGTTGCTTCAGATGTTGGAGTTGCTACTACTTTAAAAATTATTACTCGTATTGAAAAACGCGTAGCTGAAGATAAATATTTAGGCATTGATGAGTTAAATGGAATTCTTCAAGAAGAAATTGCTAGTTTGTTATCTGAAACCAATAATGGTGAGGCAACAGAGTTTGTTATTCCGGTGAATGCTAAACCTTATGTGTTAATGGTGGTAGGTGTAAATGGTGTGGGAAAAACCACCACTATTGGTAAATTGGCTTATCAATTTAAGAAGTCTGGATACAATGTAGTGCTTGGTGCAGCAGATACTTTCCGAGCGGCAGCTATCGATCAATTGCAGATTTGGGCAGACCGTGTTGGAGTGCCTATTGTACGTCAGGAAATGGGAAGTGATCCCGCTTCTGTAGCTTTTGATACCTTGCAGTCGGCAGTAGCTCAAAATGCCGATATAGTGATTATTGATACTGCTGGACGTTTGCATAATAAAATCAATTTGATGAACGAATTGTCTAAGGTGAAGCGTGTGATGCAAAAAGTTGTTGCTGATGCACCTCACGATGTACTTTTGGTATTGGATGGTTCTACGGGTCAAAACGCTTTTGAGCAAGCCAAACAATTTACGGCTGCTACCGAAGTTACTTCTCTTGCGGTTACTAAATTAGACGGAACTGCTAAAGGTGGTGTTGTTATTGGTATTTCGGATCAGTTCCAGATTCCTGTAAAATATATTGGAGTAGGTGAGGGAATAGAAGATTTGCAAGTCTTTAATAAGTTTGAGTTTGTTGATTCTTTCTTTAAATAGTTTGTATGAAAAATTTGAGTCCTTTATATCTTTACTTCATTAGTTTAATCTGTCTAGTGGTAGCTAATTTAATGAGAGATAAGAATCAGTTTGTTTACGGGGCTTTTTTAGGAGCTGGTGTGGTTCTTTTTTTAATAGGTATTTACAAGAAGTTTAGTGCGAAGTAAAATTTGATAAAAGCTGATTTTTCCTTGCTTTTTTTTGTGCTAGTTTATTTTTTCCAACTTTTTTATTTTTTTTTACTTGCTTTCCTTTTTGTTTTTAAAATGTGGAATGCGAACTGTTTTTCTTTGTTTCTTTACTTGATTTACGCGTACTTTGTAATTAAAGTAGACGTGTTGTTGTGCACTGTGTTTCTAGCCCTGATGGAAACGGCATCCTTGTGGTCCCGGGGTTCGGGACGACAAGATATAGTGGACAGCAGGAAGTAGCTCCTAAAAAGATTAAATATATTCTATGAAAAAAGTAGTTGTATTAGTAAGCCTTTGTTTGTTTTTTTTAGGGTGTCAGCCTAAAGTTGAGAAGGAATCGGTGACTTTATTGAATGGGTATTGGGAGATTGAGAAAGTGGTTTTTGAGGAAGGTGAAGATAAAGAATACCCGAGCAATGATAGTTTTGATTATTTTGAAATTAAAGGCGATACCGGATTTAGAAAGAAAGTAATGCCGCAATTGGATGGTACGTTTCAGGCCAATGATTTGGTAGAAACGATTCATGTTCGAGAAATAAATGATCAAATTTTTCTTGACTTTAAAACAGATTTTGCGCAATGGTCAGAGGAATTGGTAAAGATTGACGCAAAGGAATTGGTCCTGAGAAATGCAGAGCAAAAAGAGTATCACTATAAAAAAACAGGTCCGATAAATATTATTGACAATGGCAAAACGACTAAATGATCAGAATACGGTAGGCGATGTTTTGAAACATATTATTGAAGTCAATAAATTGCAAACGGGACTTAACCAAATTGATGTGCGTGAGGCTTGGAAAAATTTGATGGGGAACGGTGTGAATCATTATACCAAAAATGTGATTTTGAAAGGAACCGTTTTGTATGTTGAATTGTCTTCTTCTGTTTTACGAGAAGAACTGAGTCATGGGAAATCGAAAATCATTGCCATGATTAATGAGGAATTGCGACGTGATGTAGTAAGAGATGTGGTGTTGAGATAAAGTAAAAGTGTTCAATGTTCAGTAATTTAGTGTTCAGTTTACTGTGGTTATTATATCCCGTTTATTGAATTATAATTTTCAGCTCATAAAAAATCCCATTTTGTAATAAACAAAATGGGATTTTTTTATGAGATAACTATTTTTAGTACATTTTACTACCCACTAAAAACGGATCACTAATTAGAATTGCTCTCTTCCTGCAAAGTGGAAAGCACCTTCGATAGCAGCATTTTCATCGCTATCAGAACCGTGAACAGCATTTTCTCCGATAGAAGTTGCGTAAGCTTTACGGATAGTTCCTTCAGCTGCTTCCGCTGGATTCGTCGCTCCAATTAAAGTTCTGAAATCTTCCACTGCATTTTCTTTTTCTAAAATAGCAGCAACAATAGGACCACGAGTCATGAATTCTACTAATTCTCCAAAGAAAGGTCTAGCTGAGTGTACTGCATAAAATGCTTGTGCGTCAGCAAGAGTCAATTGCGTTAATTTCAAAGAAACAATTTTGAAACCTGCGTTAGTAATCATTGCTAAGATGTTTCCGATGTGTCCGTTTTCTACAGCATCAGGCTTAATCATGGTAAAAGTTCTATTTGTAGCCATTTTTTGTGTTTTTATAATTTGGTGCAAAAATAGACTTTTTTTGCAAATACAATTTGTGAAATTGTCATTTTTAAGTCAATTTTTTGATTATGCGATAAAATAGTGTGATTATACTTTAAAAAACAGTTTCTTTTGGTAGAAATACCACAGTAAAAAACTCCAAAAACCTACATAAAGCAAAGCAAAGGCCAACGAGGCATTCATTGGATTTTGGAAATGAGGCAAAACTCCAAATTCATAACTGTAGGTCCAAAAGTCGATTGGAGTGTTGTCTTTTGGATTTTGAACCGAAATCATTACCAAAGCTTGAGGAATGATTTGCGACAAAAAGAAGACAATCATAGGGTTTACTCCCCAAACCAAAAATAGCGTGATTCCTTTTTTGAAATTGAGTAGGTCGATGCAATAGTATAAAATCGTCAAGATAAGCGTGGCTAATCCAGCGGTATAAAGTACATAGGAGCTGGTCCATAAGGCTTTATTGATTGGGAATACAAAATTCCAAAGCCAACCTAAAAAGAGCAATAGCGCTCCAATGCCAAACATTTTTTGTTCTTTTTCTTTTTTGGATAGATTTATATTGAGTAATTGCCCTATTTGAAGGCCTAATAAGCCCGTTACTATGGCGGGGATAGTACTTAAAATTCCTTCAGGATCCCAAATTTTGGTAGCTTCCCAAACATGTCCTGATAATACCATTTGGTCCACCCAAGTAGCTAAATTGGTTCCTTTTTCTAGATTGGTAACTACAAAGCCTGGCGCAGGAACTACGGTCATTAGCGCCCAATAGCCCAGTAATAAAACACTGCTAACGATGAGTTGAATTTTGGGAGTGGTTTTTAAATACAAAAGAGAAGCGATGAAATATATAATTCCGATACGCTGTAAAACGCCAGGAAGGCGAACGTTTTCATAAGCTGGGATGCCGCTGTAAGCAAGAAACATAAAAAGAATAAAACATCCAATGGCCAAATAGGTTTTGGTTTTTTGATTGAAATTCCCCATTAAAGCATAACCAACAATAGCTGTTATAAGTAGGCGAATGGTCATTAATGGCGTTCCTTCAAGATCAAAAAATTGAATTTTACCGAAAAAGTTAAAGAACAAGCCCAGGTTTATCATGCGCAACGAACGAACAAAGATTTTGTTGAAGGTGGAGCTGTCGTAGGTTTTAGTGGGCATAGCAAATGCAATGGCGGTTCCCATGATGAAAACAAAAAATGGAAATACTAAATCGGTTGGAGTACAGCCGTGCCATTCGGCGTGACGTAAGGGAGCATAAATTGTGGACCAACTTCCAGGATTATTGACAACAGTCATTAATAAAATAGTTAATCCTCGAAATACATCCAATGAAATCAGTCGGTCTTTGCTCATGAAAAAAGTAGATTTTAAAAGGTAATAATGGTAAAATTGGTAGACAAAGGTTTTATTTCCTCAACCAATTTAGGTATCAGTTGCTCTCCATTTTCTAAATAGAATTCGGCAAAATTGGCTTGACGTTCTTGCAAACTTTGGTTGGGGAAAAGTTCATTTTGAAGTGCCATGATTCGATTCAAACTATCGGCTAATTTTCGTTTTTGTGCTTTTAGCAATCGTTTTTCAAGTTGTTCTAGTCCTTTGGTTTGTTTTACTTCTTGCGCTTTTACGGCACCTTCAAAAGAACGGTCGGTTTTGGAAGTCAGTTCATTTAGTGCTTGAAACTGTTGTTGTAATTGCTGTTTCAAATCGCTCAAATCGATAGCAAATTCCGATAATTGTTTGGTTTTATTGTTGATTAAACGATTTTGTTTTTGGAATAAATCGCTCCAAGTCAAGGCTAAGGCATCTGCTTTTTTTAGCTGTTTTTCAGTAGCTAAAACTACGGAGTTACGCACAATAAGCATTGGAAAAGTCACCTTTACCGCATCAAAAAATGATTTCAATTCTAACCAATAGGCTATTTCTCCGCCACCGCCAATGTAGGCCAAATTAGGCAGGATAACTTCTTGATATAAAGGACGCATCACTACATTGGGACTGAATTTTTCGGGATGAAGTTCTAGTTCGGCGAGTAGTTCTTGTTCTGAAAAATGACGTTTAGTATTGTTTATTTTGTACAATCCATCTTCAAAAATAATACGCTCTCTTAAGTCGTCTTCTATAAAAAACAAATTGATCTCACGAGGATTGACTTGAACGGTATAGTTACCAAATTGCTCAATAGTTTCATTCACTTTTGAAAAAGCAGTTTGTTTGAGTAATTCTTCTTTTATGAATGGAATAAATTGCCTTTTTAGATTGGCATCATCAGCATCTAAAATGACTAATCCGTAATCGCTAAATAGCGCATTGGCCAAATATCTGGTAGCGTCTGCTAGATTGGTATGCTTTAAATAAGCTTTTTGAAATAAATTTTTTAGCGTTTCGGCATTTGTACTACTTCCTAATTCTAGTGCAAAAATGGCTAAAAAATCTTCGAGACCTTCTGTAGATAAGCGCCCTACTGGTCCAGTACTTTCTCTGTTCCAACAGAATTTTTTTCCTTTAAAAGTAAAGTAATTGATTTCTTCAAAATCATGGTCCTCGGTAGCCATCCAATATATTGGGACAAAATTTTGTTCAGGATATTGTTGTTGTAATTCCTTAGTCAGATTGATGGTTGAAATGATTTTATATAGAAAATACAAAGGTCCGCTGAATAAATTCAGTTGATGACCTGTTGTAATGGTATAGGTATTGGAATGATTTAAAAGTTTAATGTTGTTTAAAGT
>CAUPCW010000143.1:0-6331 GCA_963509895.1 uncultured Flavobacterium sp. | reverse complement strand
TTGGAAAAAAAGAAAAGCTAAAACTGAGATTTAACCCAATGTACAACGTTTATTCAAAAGTCATATTTTTCCTTGTCGGATAGATATGACTTTTGACTTTAAAAAAAGTAGTATGAATACATTAATACACCCCTCGTATTTTCCTTCTATCAGTCAGTTTGCGGCCATGGTACAGTCGGAAGTGGTGACCTTTGAAGTTGAAGATAATTTTCAAAAACAGACGAATAGAAATAGAGCGTACATTTATAGTCCGAATGGGATTCAAATGCTAAATATTCCTATAAAACACGCCAACAAAGGACATCAAAAAACAAAAGACATTACCATTGAAAATGATTTTGATTGGCAAAAGCAACACTTTAAATCACTTGAAGCAGGCTACAGAAGCTCCCCTTTCTTTGAGTTTTTTGAAGATGATTTTATGCCATTTTTTGAAAAAAAACACCACTTTTTGATGGATTTGAATTTTGAAACCATTGCTTTGGTGGAAAAATGCCTAAGATATCCGCTAGAATTCAAAAAAACCGATGAATATTTTCATGAAGTAGCAGAAGACATTTTTGATGCTAGAAGCCTTGTTAACGGCAAAAAAGACCCAAATGTTTTTGAAACCTATACTCAAGTTTTTGATGACAAACACGGCTTGATTAACAACTTAAGTGTGTTGGATTTGATTTTTAATGAAGGGAAATTTGCTTTGGATTATCTGAAAAATCAAAAGATTATTGCACCATAAAAAGCCAATTGATGGTCCTTTAGCCCCGATCGCAGCGGCATCCTTTTGTAGCTAGAACTTTTTTCAAGTTCTGGCTACAAAAGATATAGCGGAGAGCGGGAACCCATACCAACAAAATTGTCTTTTTTTTCGCTCCAAAACCTGCTTTTAAAAACTCAATTTGGCTATGATGGGATAATGATCTGAGTTGTGAAACTCTGGGAAACTCTGAAAATCTTTCACTTCCATTTGATTGTCTGCAAAAATATAATCAATCCTAGCGGGGTAGTATCGAAAGGTATAGGTTTGCCCAAAACCTTTTCCTGCTTCTTCGAAAGTGTCGCTCAATTTGCCTTTTACATTGCGATACACATACGAAAAGGCACTGTTATTCAAATCACCACAGATGATTAACGGATAGGTACATTCTTTCTTGTGAGCGATAAATATTTCGGCTTGTTCTTGTTGTTGCCTGAAGGCTTTTCTAATTCGGTTGTATAATTTCTGTGATTTTTGTTGATTGATGACTTCGATATTTTCAGAAATTTCGTGAACGTCTGGCGAAATTTTTATGGATTGAAAATGGATATTATACACGCGAATGATGTCTTTTCCTCGCTTGATATCGGCAAAAATGGCGTTATTATTAGAATTAGGAAACACAATATTGCCTTGATTGATGATCGGGAATTTTGAAAAAATGGCTTGGCCGGTGCGAATTTTATCTCCTTCGATAAAAATATATCGATAAGGATAGACTTTTAAATCGACATTTCCGTGGTTTGAATATTCCTGAATACATAGAATATCAGGATTGTTTTGATTGATAAAAGCCAAGATTACTTCTGGTATGTCGTCTCTATCGATCCATTTGAATACGTTGAACAAACGAACATTATAGCTCATTACCTTAAAATTCTTTGGAGATTCGGGATAGGTTTTTTGTGAAAATTTGTAAAATTTATTGATAAAAGTAATCCCCATAAGCAAAACCAAACCTGATAGAATCATTCGCTTTTTGAACTGAATCCCCCAATAAATAAAAAACAAACCGTTGAGCACGAAAAAAACGGGCATAAACAAGGTAAAAACGGCAAACAACGGAAACACTTTGGGCGACAAAAAAGGAAATATATAGGCAGTAAACGTGAATAAAGTCAGGACTATATTCAAAAAAAACATAATTTTATTAAACCATGAAAGGTTCTTCATTTCTTGATTATTGTTGGTGGTTGAATGGTATTTTGCTTATGGTTTATTGCTGAATTGATAATAATAACTTTCTACTAAATAAACTACATACTACAAAACCTTTTGATTTATTTCCCTGCTTTAAACAAAAATTCTTTTTCTTCGGCGGTTAAACAATCGTAACCGGATTGGCTAATTTTATCTAAAATCTCATCAATTTGTTGTTGTGTTTTGTCTTTAGTCACAATTTTAGAAGCCGTTCTTGGTGTTTCTTTTCTTGCATAATTAACGTGAACTTTCTTGAACGGTTTTTTTTCTTTTTTCTGAAACATGCTTACAAAAAAATCAGTTGTTCCAGAAACCAATTTACTCAAATCCAAACCATTAACCAATAGTTTTATAAATAAAAAACCAAAAAAAGCACCAGCAAGGTGAGCGATGTGTCCGCCCATGTTTTCTAAACGGAATTGAAGTACATCCAATAAAAGAATTACAGCGGTGATGTACCATAATTTCACTCTTCCGAATAGGAATAATTGGACTTCCATAAGCGGCTGATAGGTAGTTGTCGCCATTAAAATAGCGTAAATGGCTGCCGAAGCACCAACTATTAACGAAGTATATTGCAAGAAATAATAAGATACCACAAACACTATCCCCGAAAAAATCGAACTCAGTACATATAATCCCACAAACTGCTTGGTTGTAAAAAACGTCAAAAACAACTGACTGCAAAAGTGCAAAACAATCATATTGAAGAACAAGTGACCTATCCCGTCGTGAAAAAACGCATATGATATATACGTCCAAGGAGAACGTAAAGAGACCAAAGGATCTGATGACAATGCAATCCAATCAGGAAATGCAAATTGACCTAACTTAAATTGGTAAAAAAGCGGTATAGCAATTAAAAAGATGCCTACATTCCAGAAAATGAATTGCAATGCAACATCTCCCAAACGGTAACGCGATTTTAAATCATCGAATATATTCATAAAATGATGCTATTAATATCCTAAATATAAACAAAACTATAAAAAAGAACTCGTTTTTATTAATTCCAACGATTGTTATTGAATTGATTTTTTTTCCAGTACCACATCATCAAGAAACCTAACAGCGCACCTCCCAAATGCGCAAAATGAGCAATTCCTGTAGCACCGCCAAAAATAGAACCTCCAGTTACACCGGAATACAAATCGATTAATAGTAAACCTGGCACAAAGTATTTTGCTTTGATTGGAATTGGGATAAACATCAACGCTAATTCTGCATTAGGAAACATAAAAGCAAAGGCAACCAACAGTCCGTAAATAGCGCCTGAGGCACCAACTACTGTACCAAAATAAGCACCTACAAACTCATTGAACTCAGTAACTGTAAGCAACTCTTGCCATCGTGTATTTATTTTTCCTTCATTCAAAACTTGCAAAATATCAGCTTTGGTAAAACCATTTGCGATTAAAGTATTCAATCCATTTTCAAATAAATAATAATTTACACCTGTATGCAACAATGCCGCACCTAATCCACATGAAATGTAAAAAAACAAAAACTTTTTGCCTCCCCAAAAATGCTCTAAAGCTGAACCAAAAGAATACAACGCAAACATATTAAACAAGATGTGCATTACATTTGGCAACGGAGCATGCATAAACATGTGCGTGAAAATTTGCCAACTATGAAAATCCTGATTGTCAAAATAATACATGGACAATAAATGATAGGCAGGTTCGCCCACAATCATAGAACCAATATAAAAGAGTACGTTAATAATCAATAATTGCTTAACAGTTGGGGTGATATTCATCATACAGCAAATTTTTTATCTAAATCTTCCACACGCATGGTAATGAAAGTAGGTTTATTAAAAGGAGAAACATTGGGCTCTTTGCAAGCAAAAAGTCCGTTTACCACATTTTCTTGTTCTTTTTCGGTTAAATACGTTCCGGTTTTTACTGCTAAACTTTTGGCCATTGATTTGGCAATTGTATCGCTTTGACTAAAACTATTTTCTGGAATCCCGTCGTGTAAATCGGCTAATAATTGTTCGATAACTAAAGCCACTTCACTTTCTGAAATTGTTACTGGAATTCCCGAAATCACCACATGATCTGTAGCCGAAGTGTCAAAAACAAAGCCTGTTGCAGTCAATGTACTTTGCAACTCCGTAATCAACGCCATTTCATCGGTAGAAAAGAACAAATTCAACGGAAACAACAATTGCTGACTAGCTGCTTGATGCATAGTCATATTGACCAAAAATTGCTCATACAACACTCTTTGATGAGCGCGCTGTTGGTCGACAATTACCATTCCTGACTTTATAGGCGAAACAATATATTTTTTATGTATTTGATACGTTTTTTGCACAGCCTGCTCGACCTCATTTTCTGAAAACAATGAGGAAGAAATTGCATCTGTTTCAAAAGCCATACTAGAAAACTGCTCTGGTTCTGGATTGCGTTCTACCTCTGTCTCTAGGCCGACATACAAACTTTCCCAACTTGCCGTAGCTTCTGGTTTCTTATAACTTGAATAGGATTTTTGAGGTGCTGGAGTCGATTCAGCGAAAGGGTTAAAAGTACCATCCACCTCAATCGTAGGAAAAGAACCTTCCAAATCTTTATAATGATACGGTGTATCCAAATTGGCATCGCGATCAAAATCCAATACAGGAGCAACGTTAAATTGTCCTAAACTATGCTTAATAGAAGCTCTTAAAATAGCATACAACGCATGTTCATCGTCAAATTTAATCTCGGTTTTGGTGGGATGAATGTTGATATCAATCGTATTGGGCTCAACGGTGAGGTACAAAAAGTAACTGGGTTGCAAACCATCTTTTAGAATACCATCAAAAGCTGCCATAACCGCGTGGTGCAAATAGCCACTTTTTATGAATCGGTCATTGACAAAGAAAAACTGTTCACCCCTACTCTTTTTGGCAAACTCGGGTTTACTTACAAAACCTTGAATACTTACTATCTCGGTTTCTTCGCTTACTGGAACCAATTTTTCATTGGTTTTGCCAGCAAATATCCCAACAATACGTTGACGTAAAGCGGCTGGAGGCAAATTGAACATTTCATTTCCGTTGTGATAAAAAGTGAAATGTATTTTGGGATGCGCCATAACCACACGTTGAAACTCATCGACCACGTGACGAAATTCAACAGTATCCGATTTTAGGAAATTACGACGGGCTGGAATATTAAAGAAAAGATTTTTTACGGCAAAAGATGTTCCTTTGGGTAAAACAGCGACTTCTTGGGAAACAAATTTACTTCCTTCAATAATAATGTGAGTCCCCAATTCGTCTTGGTCCTGCTTGGTTTTCATTTCTACGTGGGCAATTGCTGCGATAGAAGCCAAAGCTTCTCCGCGAAACCCTTTGGTGTTTAATGAAAATAGATCTTCGGCCAAACGGATTTTGGAAGTGGCATGACGTTCAAAGCACAAACGTGAATCTGCCACACTCATTCCTAGACCATTATCTATGACTTGCACCAATGATTTTCCAGCATCTTTTATAATCAATTTAATGTCGGTGGCTTTCGCATCTACGGCATTTTCCAACAATTCTTTGACAACAGACGCAGGTCTTTGTACTACTTCTCCAGCAGCAATTTGGTTAGCGACGTGATCCGGAAGCAATTGAATAATACTCGACATTAAAAAAAATAAGATTTAGAGATTAGGAATTTCTGATTTGGATTTAAAATCAAAAACCAAGGAGGACAAATTTAAGCAAAAACTATTGGGTTTTACTAGCGTCGTACTCATAAAAAAAACAAAAAACCTATACTCGAAAAATCGAAGTATAGGCTGTACTATTGAGAAACTATAACGCTATTCTTCAAGTTGTAACGGCTTGTCTTCGATTTGCAAAGCGCCTGCTCCTAATAAATTTTGATGTTGAAATTGGTGCGTTAGCGTAGCTTGATGACGAATGTATGCCATTTTTATAGCTGCAATGGCGGCTTCGGTACCTTTGTTACCGTGAATTCCTCCGCTTCTGTCTATCGATTGTTGCATCGTATTATCGGTTAATACGCAAAAAATTACAGGGATATCGGTTTGTACGTTTAGATCTTTGATGCCTTGGGTAACGCCTTCGCAAACAAAATCGAAATGTTTGGTCTCGCCTTGAATCACACAACCAATCACGATAACGGCATCTACGTTTTGGGTTTGTAGCATTTTTTTGGCTCCATAAATCAGCTCAAAACTTCCTGGAACATTCCAACGGATAATCTGCTGAACGGGCACTTGGTTTTCTATCAAGGCTTGGTAGGCGCCATTGAAAAGCCCTTCTGTTATATTTTCATTCCATTCTGCAACCACAATTCCGAAACGGAAATCTTTGGCATCTGGAACTTCGTTTTTATTATAATCCGATAAATTTTTGTTTACGGTTGCCAT
>CAUPCW010000142.1:0-6483 GCA_963509895.1 uncultured Flavobacterium sp. | reverse complement strand
TATAATTGTGCAAAAAATTCGGTATGTGCTGCGTTTAAAAATGAAAACCTATCCATAATATTGTTTGAATGTATTTTTAAAATAGTCCGACAAAAGTACAATAAACAGTTATAACTAATTCATTTTTTTGCTTACTTTTACGGTAGTTTTTGTTAAATTAAACCTAATATCATGAAAAAAAATGATTTTTTTACGGCTTTCAAAGCAATTTTGGTATTCGTTTTATTTGCGTGTACGAAATCGTTGTATGCACAGCAATCCAATTCGAATACTTTTAGCAAAAACATCCAATTTGGAGGTGGCCTAGGGCTCAACTTCGGATCAGGTTTTACAGATATTTCTGTGTCTCCCAGTGCCATTTATAATTTGAACCAGTATGTGGCCTTAGGTGCAAGTTTGCAATTTGGGTATATTAAAGCAAAAAACAGTTACGAAACCTATACTTATGGTGGAAGTCTAATAGGGTTAGTAAATCCCATTCGTGAAATTCAATTATCGGCAGAACTAGAACAATTGCGCTTCAATACCGATTACAGAACTATTACAGGCAACCTAGCCTCGGATAATTTTTGGAACACGGCTTTATACTTTGGAGCCGGCTACAGAACAAAGAATGTTACAATTGGGGTACGGTATGACGTATTGCACGACAAGAATAAAAGCATTTACAGCGAAGCCTTTATGCCATTTGTGAGAGTTTATTTTTAAGATACTACAAGACTAAAAATTTGATTTTTAATCAGTTGAAAATGAAATTGAGAAATAAAAAAGGGAGTTTATAAGAAGAAATTCTACCCTTAAATCTAACGATAATAATTCCTAAACCACACTTTTTGCCATTCTCTTTTCAGAATCAAAAAAGAAACTTCGCCTGATAATGCTATACTATCAGAACCATCGAGTTGCTTGATCTCGTTTTCTGGCACATCAATAATATAGAGTAGATTTAAATATTCAGCAAACTTGTATTGAATGAGTCGGTATATCTTTTCTTGTAATTGAATTTTGAGTTCCTCAGGCAAGATGCTCAAAGGAAAATCAATGCCTTCGTTGGCGAGATTAAAATCTTTATTGATTTGAGCCACCAATTTTAGATACAAATTTTGCTTTTCTGCTTCAGAAAATAAATGATCAGTGTTTAAAGGTGCTACATACATAAATTAGCTCAAAATTAAAGATTCGGTTCGCAAACCTACCACAAGTATTCAATTGAAAGGTAAGGATTGCTTTTTTATACTTTTCTTCCCATCAAGTTTTCGCCAAAAGCTTTCAATACTGCTTTCTTATCGGCATCAATATTCATATTATCTAAGGTCTCAAAAGCTTGATGAGTATACTCTTTTATGGCTTCTTGAGTAGCTAAAGCAGCTCCACTATCATTAAAAATCTGTTTTACTTCCTCTATTTTGGACTCTGAATTTTCAAGGTGTTCTGAGAACAAATCCAATAAACGAGATTTTTGAGTTTCAGTTGAAAATTCCTTTGCTTTTAGAAACAAAAAGGTTTTTTTGTTTTCAATAATATCGCCACCCACTTGTTTTCCAAAAGTAGCGGGATCACCAAAAGCATCCAGAAAATCGTCTTGCAACTGAAAAGCAATACCTAAATTCAATCCAAAATCATAAATCAACTTGGCATTCGATTTAGACGTTTTGGCTATAATCGCACCCATCTTCATAGCAGCAGCTACTAAAACTGCGGTTTTGAATTCGATCATTTTCAAATATTCAGGAATCGTAACATCGGTTCTGGTTTCGAAATCAACATCCCATTGCTGTCCTTCACAAACTTCAAGAGCTGTTTTACTGAACAATTTGGCTAGTTTTCTAAACGTTTTAGGCTCGTATTTTTCAAAATATTGATAGGCCAAAATAAGCATTGCATCACCAGACAAAATCCCTGTATTCGTATCCCACTTTTCATGTACGGTTTCGTGACCTCGTCGCAAAGGAGCCGCATCCATAATATCGTCATGTACCAAAGAAAAGTTATGAAACACCTCAACCGCCATAGCTGCAGGAAGCGCTTTTTGATAATTGGCCTCAAAAACTTCGGCACTCATCAACGTTAGCACAGGGCGCATTCGCTTTCCGCCCAACGACAAAATATACTGAATGGGATCATAAAGATTACAGGGCTCTTTTTGAACAACCTGCTTTTCTAAATAAGCGATAAAATACTCTTGATAAGCTGAAACTGAAAGCATAACTATAAAAATTCGATTAGCAAAGGCCCAAAGATACAATTCAAGAAGATAAGATCATCAGAAAAAAGCCTCCTATTCATTAAATTCATGTGTAACAAATGTTAAATTTTGATTACCGAAAACGTTTTAGTTTGTTAAAATTGACGGAAACTGAAAATACAATGGAAACTTTTTTGGTATTTATAGTTTCCTTTCTATATTTGCTTCGTCAAACTGTTTAACCTTTTGTATAAATCCCAAAACACCAATTTTCAAGAAAAATTAAAAACCTCCTCCTTATGAATCCAAAATGGATCATCAATTCTAATCAATCCGACGTTTTAATAGAAGCAAGACATTCGGTAATAGCCTATTTGGGTGGAAACACTAACTCTTTCAGCGGCTATGTAGTCATGGACGACGATGTTATTGAAGACGCAGCTGTAGAATTTTCTTTGGATGTAAATAACAACTTCAACAAAATAGAAAATATTGATTCTCACACAAAACTGAATGATTTTTTTGATGTGAAGCAACACCCAACGATTCGTTTTAAATAGACCTCTTTTCAAAAAATAAATAAAAACATCAATTTTTTAAAAGGCGATTTGACCATAAAAAATGTAACCAAAACATTAGAATTAGACACCGAATTTATTGGCATAAACAACTATGATGGTCATCAAAAAGCATCTCTTGAGGTAACAGCAAAAATTAAACGCAGTGATTTTGATCTTGCTTACCATACCAATCATCATCAAAGTGGTCTCTCTATTGGACAAGATATAAAATTGGTTGCTAATCTTGAATTTCTAATTTAAAAAATTGATTATCAAATTATTGCCTTTTTTTATGTTTATTTTTGTCACTAAATAAACTCATCCAAAATCTACATAAACAATACCAAAATATTTTAGTAAAAAGTTATCATTCTTATGAAAGAAAAAATAATGGCTAAAGCAAGTGAGTTGTTCATGAAACTTGGTTTCAAAAGCATCACTATGGATGACATTGCCTGTGAAATGTGCATTTCTAAAAAAACCATTTATAAATACTTCTGTAATAAAGAAGTATTAATCGAAGAAAGTACAGAGGTCATTCACAAAGAAGTGCATGATAGTATTGATGCCATTGTGAAACAAAATTTCAATGCTATTCAGGAAAATTTTGAGATCAGGAAAATGTTTAAAGAGATGTTCAATACCGCAGATACATCGCCTATGTATCAGTTAAAAAAGCACTATCCTGAAATTTACAACAAACTCGTCAATCGTGAAGTCAACGAATGTAATATCGTTTTTAAACAAAACATCGAGAAAGGAATTAAAGAAGGATTGTATCGCGCTGAAATCCCAATAGATACGTATGTAAAGTTTTATTACACTTTAATTTTTGAGATTAATGGCAACACTATTTCTGAAAAAGAAGCACAGCATTTAGAATTAGAAGCCTTAGAATACCATACCCGAGCCATGGCTTCATTAGCCGGAATTATAGAACTTGAAAAACAACTTGAAAACCAATTGATACTATGAAAAGAATATTCCTAGTGATTTTTGCCTCGCTCCCCATCATGAGCCAAGCACAAAGCGACACTAAAAAAACCAGTTTTACATTAGACCAAGCTATTGAACATGCGTTGCAATATAATTATACCGTGATAAATTCTGGTCGCGATATTGAATCTGCAAGGCAAAAAAAATGGGAAACCACTGCAATGGGTCTCCCTCAAATAAATGCAGGACTAGACTATCAAAACAACATCGAACTTCAAAAATCGGTACTCCCTGCCGAACTTGTAGGAGGTAATGCAGGGGAATTTGTTGAACTAGCTTTTGGAACTAAACATAGCATGTTAGCAAGAACTTCGTTAAGCCAATTAATTTTTGACGGCTCATATATTGTAGCATTACAAGCATCAAAAGTGTATTTGAAATACTATGAAAACAACAAGAACAAAACAGATATTGACATCAAAGAAATGGTTATCAATTCGTATGGAAATGTTTTGTTAGCTAAAGAAAGCATCGCTATCATAGAAAAAAACATTGCCTCTTTAGAAAAAACCTTAGCGGATACAAAGCAGACATACAAAAACGGATTGATTGAAGAAGAAAGTGTTGAACAATTACAAATCAATCTTACCAATTTGAATAGCACCTTGCAATACAACAAAAGATTATTAGATATTACCTACAAGATGCTAAAAATCAACATGGGAATTGATATCAATCAAGAGATTTCTCTTGCTGATCAGCTAGAAGACTTGACTGCAAAAAACCTGAATATGGCATTGGCACAAAATCCTTTTGATGTAAATGATAATATCAACTTCAAAATCGCAACTAATTACCAAGAACAAAAAAAATTAGAATACAAATTAGAGCGCAGCAAAGCCTTACCTTCATTAGGCGCTAATTTTAACTTTGGTTATAATGCTTTTGGCAACAATTTTCAGTTTTTTACGAGTAACCAAAAGTGGTTGAATTATTCTAATTTCGGATTGAGTCTTAACGTGCCCATTTTTAGTAGTTTGGCTAGATCTTCCCGAACCCAACAAGCTAAAATTGCAGTTGAACAAGCCAATACTCAACTTATTGAAGCGGAACAAAAATTGAAACTGCAGCATGCTAGTGCAAAGAGTGAATACGAATACAGTATAGAGGATTACCTCTCCGCAAAATCAAATCTTAATTTGGCAGAACGAATAGAAAAAAAGCAGCAAATAAAATTTACCGAAGGGCTTTCAACAAGCTTTGATTTCAATGATGCGCAGCGACAATTGTATGCATCGCAACAAAAATATCTTCAAACGATGATTACAGTAATCAATAAGAAAGCAAGTTTAGAAAAAATAACCAGCAAATAATCAAAAAATAATAATCATGAAAAAAATAATTACCGCAACCGTTTTTTCACTATTTCTAGTTGCTTGTAACTCAGGAAATGAAAAAGCTACAATAGATTCAATCATTGCTTCAAAAGACACTAAAGCTATTGCTGCCAAAAAAGCAGAATTGCAAGCACAATTACTACAATTGGATGAAGCAATTAAAAATTTGGGAGGCAGTGAAGCAGTAGAAGCATTAGTTACTGTGGCAACTTTAAAAGACACCGTATTTAGCCACTATCTAGAAATTCAAGGAAATGTAAATACAAATCAAAATGTTTTGGTTCAGCCAGAAATGCCAGGAAACTTAATTGCTTTAAATGTAAAAGCAGGGCAAAACGTGACCAAAGGACAAGTTTTAGGAAGAACTGATGATGGTGGAATGAACCAACAACTAGCTAGTGCAGAGAATCAATATGCCTTAGCAAAAACAATGTATGATCGTCAAAAAAATCTGTGGTCACAAAAAATTGGTTCCGAAATGCAATTCCTACAAGCGCAAACCCAAATGATTTCGGCACAAAAAGCAGTAGGTCAAATCAAAGCACAAATAGGAAAAACGGTTATTCGCGCACCATTCTCAGGAACTATTGATGAGGTTTTTGTAGAAAAAGGGGAAGTAGTTGCGCCAAGTCAAACGGGGCTAATGCGTATTGTTAATTTAGGAAATATGTATGTGTCCACATCAGTACCGGAAACTTACATTGGAAAACTAAAAATTGGAACGCAAGTGGATGTGTATTTGGCTTCGCTTGGAAAAACATACAAAGGAAAAGTACGCCAAATAGGAAATTTTATCAATCCGAATAACAGAAGTTTTGGTATTGAGGTTAGTGTTCCAAATCCAGAAAACCTATTGCGTCCTAATCAAGTAGCGCAGTTAAGGGTAGTTGATTATGTAAAAAACAATGCTGTAGTTGTTCCCTCAAATATTATTCAAGAAGATGGGCAAAAAAATAAATATATTTTTATTGTGTCTAATGCAAAAGGAACTAAAGGTGTAGCCAAAAAGGTACTTGTTACCCTTGGACAGTCCTCAAATAATGTTACCGAAATTGTTGCGGGACTAAATGGTGATGAAATTATTGTTACAGAAGGAATGAATGCCATTTCGGAAGGAATGAAACTTAATTTTTAAACAATCACTTAAAAAAAAAAAAACGAAATGAGTCATAAAAACAAAGAATTTGGCATTTCAAGTTGGGCAATTGATAATCGTGTTACGGTTTATATTGTTACCCTATTGATTGTTGTCACAGGTTTAATCGCCTATGTCACTATGCCCCGAGAAGATTTTCCGGAAATTATCGAAAACAAAGTATATATCTCTTCTGTTTTTCCTGGAAATTCAGCTGAAGATGTTGAAAAACTGATTATAAAACCATTAGAAAAAGAATTCAAAAACATT
>CAUPCW010000141.1:0-6600 GCA_963509895.1 uncultured Flavobacterium sp. | reverse complement strand
TTCAATGACTTGAAATTCTTGTTTTTAATCACCTTATTTTTTGAAGACTACAACTCAAAACCAAAAATAGACGTCGCTTAAATGTGCTTAAACGAGGACGAGGTTGTTTTTTATACTGATTTTGAAAATTTACTTTTTTAATAGAGTTGCGCAACAGCTACGTGTGTTGGCAGATGTAGCTTTATATTTCGATTTGGATTTTTACTTTTCCTCCAAGTCCTTTTTCAACTATGTCATATAAAGTTTTAAGAGTTAAATTACTTCCGTTATTTTCAATTCTAGAAATATATTCTCTTTTTTTTGCAACTAAATCGCCCAATTCAGTTTGTGTCAAATGCTTTTCTTCACGAGCTTTTTTCAAAAGCAAACCAATTTTAAAACCTTGAAATTCTCTTTCAAGTTCATCACGTCTTAAAGTTCCTTTATCGCCGTAAACTTCATTTTTAATTTCTTTCCAACTTTTAGTTTCCATAATTATTTAGATTTTTCGTTGTAATATTTTGTCATTAAACGCAAAGCTTTTTCAATTTCATTTTTTGGAGTTTTCTGCGTTTTCTTTTGAAATCCATTTAATAGAATTACAAGTTTTCCATTATCAAAGAAACAAAACACTCTCCAAATATTAGAACCAAGTTGGATTCGTGCTTCATATAAGCCGTTTGTTCCTTCCATTGATTTTAAATAGTTTGAAGGAACTCTTTCTAAAGTTTCGATAGCTTCAATTATTTTGAATATTTTATCTTGAACTTTTTTTGGTTGTTCCAAGAGAAAACTTTCAAAGTGATTTTCATATGCTATAACTTCACGTACTTTCATTTTTCAAAGGTAACTTAAAAGTTACTTTATTTGCAAATTTTTCGTTGTTTATTTTCGACGCGGGGCTATATCTGCCAACGTCCCCGCGCTACACGCAGTTTGGGACTAAATTAAGCCCATTCTTCGGATTTGCCAAATCTTCCAAATACAAAACCATTTTCAAAATAAGCCTAAAACCCAAATTGCATGTAATGTGTGTTATGCGATGTTTTTTTATTTTCTAATGAGAGTGTATTTATTCCCATTTTCTTCAAAAATCATTTCATTATTATTAGGATAAAATCCAAGTTTTTTACCCTCCCATAAATTCTCAAATTTGTTTTTTTCAACTGGTTCAATTAGCAATTCTGATTCATCATTAATTTTAGCAAAAATGTTTTTATTATTTTTTATTATTGATATGGTTTTCGGATAATATAAACTTGTGTAAACTCCTATATAACTATCAAGCTCTGCTTGACTAGGCTTAAAAGGTTCAAATATAATTTTATAAGGTCTATTAAAATAATTGCCTAATGCAGCAATCAATATTTTTTTCTTGTCATAAATTGCACCATTTGACGTTATGGCAATAGCAAGTTTTTCATCTGGAAAGTAAGAAAGAACCGAAGAGAAACTATCGATTTGCCCTCTATGTACGAATCCTTTCTTCTCGTAAAAAGGAAGTTCAAAAATACCCATTCCGAATTTATCTTGAATTTGCGTCATAGTTTTTAGACTTTCAATACTAATAATTTTGCCTTTAAATAGCTTTTCAATAAAAATGGTCAAGTCATATGGATTTGAGACAATTCCTCCTGCACCTAATGGAACAGAAGTGTTTCCCTCTGATTCTTTTTCCCATTTTTTCGAGAAATAATAAGAATAGCATTCGTTATTTCTAACATTTATTTTACCTCCAAAATAAGTGTTTTTTAATTTTAATGGTTTTATAATTTGCTCGTCTAATAACTCTTTATATGACTTTGTATATATCTTTTCAAGAATTATACTTAATAAATAATAATTTGAATTGCTGTAAGCTGCTTTACTATTGGGGCGAAAATCACTTTTTGACTTACTTATAATTGCAATCATTTCTTCTTCTGATTTCGCTTCAGTGTAGCCATTTGAAAATTCATCAGCGGCTAAAAATTCAGAGATTCCACTACGGTGATTTAATAAATTTGCAATTGTTATTTTATTAGAATTTTCAATAGTTGGAAAAAACTTTTCGATGGTTTGATTTAGCGATAATTTTTTATTTTCAATAGCTTTTAAAACTAATGCCGAAGTGAATATTTTTGTTGTTGAGCCAATTCGAAAATTTGTTTTAAACGACAAATTGGTATTTGTTTCAATATCGGCTTTACCAATTGATTTAGAGTAAATTAAGTTTCCGTCTTTAGAAATAGCAATACTTCCCATAAACAGATTCTTTTCTTCTAGTGCTTTGAATAAACTGTCAAGTTTTATTGAATTAAGTTTTTGCGAATAAGAATTTAAAAAGGTAATTCCAATAATTAATGTAACCCAAATCTTTTTTGTCATATTTTTTGTTTTCATATGCGTGATTTCTGCGGCAAAATATCGCATAACGTCTTGGCACTACAGCGGGTTTGGGACTAAATTAAGCCCTATTTTCGGATTTGCCAAATCATCCCAAATACAAAACCATCTTTCCATTAAACCCAATGCCCAAATCCGTTGTAGCTGTTAACTTTTTTCTCGATAACAAGCTAGCAAATAGTCGAATATTCGTACTTGTTTAGGTCTTGAAAATTATTAAAAGGATTATAATTATACCAAATACAATCACACCGACTCCGTGGTTTGTTGTACTATTTTCATCTATTTTTTTGTCTGGGCTCCAAATTTTTCTAAATGTTATGTATTCGTTAAAACCTATTAATGAACTTGTATTCAGATATATGTATCTAATACATGCACCAATTAGCTCTAATATATATCCACCAACTAAAATTTGGAATATGTCCATTTATTGTTTTTTTGATGTTTTTAGTAATCAATTTTTTCTGCTTGCCGCTAACGTTTTAGTACTACAGCGAGTTTGGTACTAAATTAAGACCATTCATCGGATTTGCCAAATCTCCCAAGTACAAAACCAACTTCAACTTAAGCCTAAAACCCAAATTGCTTGTAGCGGGTTTTGGCAAATGGTATCTTTATCTGTTAAATATCTGTTTTAATTGATTTTCTAAAGATTTTCTGTTGAGTTCTCCACTACCTTTCCATTTTCCGATAATGATTCCATTAGTATCTATCAAAACTTTATGTGGAATTCCATATACAAAATATTCATTTTCTACGGTGCTATTATTTTCTATCACTGAAAAATGTTCCCAGTTTTGAATACCCTCTTTTAATATTGCTGTTCGCCAATTCTCTAAATTTGTATCTCTTGAAATACTTACTATTTCAAATCCTAAATCCTTGTATTGATTGTATAAATCTTTTATATAGGGTAATTCTCCACGGCACGGACCACACCAACTAGCCCAAAAATCAATTAATATATATTTTTTACCTTTGTAATCTTCAAGCGATATTTCTTTTCCGATTATATTTTTGCCATAAAAAATTGGAGCTTTGCTTCCTATCTTACTCTGCTTAAAATAGATGAGTTGTTCTGCCATTTTTTTTCCATTTTCACTTTGTTTGACCTCGGGAGATGCATTATTGTAAATTGCTTCAAAATCATCAAAAAAATTCTTTCCAGGTTGTCTTGATATTTGTTGTTGTACCAATTTTAGACAATAAAGAGATGACGGATGTTGTTTGGCATAATTCAAATTTATTTTAAGTTCTTCTATATCATTACGATCGGCAACATTCCATAAACTATCTTCATAAATAGTTAGATTTTTCCGTTTTATTAAATCGCTTGTATTCTTAATTTCCTCTTGACAGGCTTTAATTAATTTGTTTACAGAATCACGGACAGCATTGGTTTTAGAATGTAAATTACTTAATTCTTTTTCTATATCTGAATCTGCCATTTGTTGTGCTTTACAATGTGAAATTGAAAAGAGCAATAAAATAACAATAAATGTAATTCTCATATGTTTTGATTTCGGTTAATGTTTTCTACAAAATAATATACGAGCCTGACAATATTCAGACTTTATACTTTCCCAAATATATTCTTTTCCTTACTAAAAACATAAAAATTTTCTGAATATTGCCTCTACCAGTTTACGCTTTTGGCACCTTGAACTCCTGTGATTGCCCACGTGAGGGATAGGAATAAACTACCGAAGTAGTATGGATAGCCCGACCGCAGCCAAACAAAGGGGCGAATAACACGTTTGCTATTCGCCCCTTTGGGTGGATGGGGTCACGCCCTAATTATTTTAAAACAGATTATGAAACACATTGTAATGCTGGATTGAAATCCAGCCCTACACTATCAGTCGAGTCTACGACTCTTTTTTTACATCAGTTGTAGTTCCATCGGAACGGATTGATTTTGTAGCAACGGATTTCAATCCGTTGATGGGATAAGATTACGAGTTATTTATTTACATCTGTTTTTAGCGATGTTTTTATCGGGTAAAAACTAGTTGATTGCCTTTGGATAAGTTGGCATCAAAGGCATAGCCGTCGTAATTGAAGCCTTTCAAATCGTCGAGGGTTTCGGCTTGGGTGTCGATGATGTAGCGCACCATCATTCCGCGGGCTTTTTTGGCAAAAAAACTAATCATTTTTAGTTTTCCGTCTTTGTAGTCTTTGAACTCGGGCGTGATTACGGGCACTTTGAGCGCCTTGGTATCTACGGCAGAGAAATACTCGTTGCTCGCCAAGTTGACAAACAGTTCGTCTTTTTTGAGTTCCTTGTTCAACGCTTGGGTCAAGGTGGTTTTCCAGAATTGGTATAAGTTTTGGCTCTCGCCTACGGGCATTTTGGTTCCCATTTCTAAGCGATACGGCTGAATCAAATCTAAAGGTTTAAGCAAGCCATACAAACCCGAAAGGATGCGCAAGCGGTCTTGCAACAAGGGTAATTGGTCTTCGGAGAGCGTGTAAGCGTCTAAACCTGTGTAAACATCGCCGTCGAAAGCGTACACCGCAGGACGGGCATTGCTGGGTTTGAATGGGGTTTTCCAGTCTTTATTGCGTTGCCAATTCAAGTCGGCCAATTTATCCGAAATCGACATCAGGCTAGCTAATTCTTTGGGCGTTTTGAGTTGCAATTCGGCGTGCACAATTTTGGATTGCTTTAAAAAAGCAGGCTGTGTAAAAGTGGCAACGGGTAATTCTTTCTCGAAATTTAAGGACTTGGCTGGCGATATAACAATTTTCATATATGACTATTCTTTGTTTTCAAAAATACAATTTGAATTTTAGATTTCCGAAGCCTAGCATTGATTTGTTTAATAACTGCATAACATTTGCTAATTCAAAGAATGTACACATTAAAACGGATTTTGATAGTAATACTTTTCATAAATTATTTTTATCAGGAGAAATTATTTTTATACCACATAGAGTCAAAGAATGCATAGTTTTTAAAAGAATAAATAGACGTTTCACTATTCACATAGAATGCTATGTGAGAAATAGTGGTATTTTTTCTTTTTCATTAGCTTTAATCTATGATTCTAGCCTGCACTGAGGTATCGAAGTGTGGTTATTTCAATTTATTTGATTTTCTTCCAAAGAGTTAGCATAAAATAAATTGGAGTGGATTAAAACAGACGTTTGTCTTGTCCTGAAATGGTAAATCTGTATTTTTGAGGCATTCAATATAAAAACTATGGATTATTTCTTGGTTTGTTTGGTGGCGTTTTTGGGTTCGGGATTGACTTTGTTCTCGGGTTTTGGATTAGGAACCTTGCTTGTGCCAGTTTTTGGTTTGTTTTTTCCTATCGAAATGGCCATCTTATTGACCGCTATCGTGCATTTTTTGAATAATATTTTCAAACTTTTTTTGTTGGGACAAAAAGCCAACAAACAAGCCTTGCTGGCTTTTGGAATTCCGGCTATTCTTTTTGCTTTTGTGGGGGCATATCTGCTCTCTTTTTTGAATACTATTCCGCCAATTGGCAGTTACACGCTAGGGAACTATACGTTTAATCTTTTGCCAATCAAACTTTGTATTGGTTTTATTTTGCTGTTTTTTGCATTGCTCGAAATCATCCCAAGTTGGTCGCAACTTACTTTTGATAAAAAATACTTGCCGTTGGGCGGAGTCTTGAGTGGCTTTTTTGGAGGATTATCGGGAATGCAAGGCGCCTTGCGTGCTGCTTTCTTAATTAGAGCAGGACTATCAAAAGAATCGTACATCGGAACAGGAGTCGTTATTGCTTGTTTGATTGACCTTTCAAGAATGGGTGTCTATGTACAAAACTGGTCACAAAACGCTGAAAACATTGCTTATCCTTTGGTTATTTGTGCCACGCTTTCGGCTTTTTTGGGGGCTTTTATTGGGAATCGACTCTTAGAAAAAGTGACTTTAAAGAGCATTCAATTGCTAGTTGAGCTACTGCTTATGGTGTTTGCTGTGTTATTGGGATTAGGGATTTTGTAGCTTTAAAATGGCTTTGCCGACCTTTATTTTAGCCACGGATATAACGGATAAAACGGATTAGAACGGATTTTATATTTCAAAACTATATCTCTAAAACTGCTATACTTTCTGCTAATTCGTGTACTTCGTATTTCCCTTTTCAAAAGTAAATCCTTGGTATTTTAACGAATACGGCTGAAAACTGAGCTTTTTTAACTACTTTTGCACCCCAAATCGACTAAATCTAAAAAGTATGAATAAATTTTCGCTCTTTT
>CAUPCW010000140.1:0-6648 GCA_963509895.1 uncultured Flavobacterium sp. | reverse complement strand
GTTGGTTAATATTTAAAAAACTGGATTCAAAAACTAAATAATATTGAATAGGATTGCCTATTTCGGTTGGCATTTTGGAGAGTACACCTTCGTAAGTCATATAAATTGGTTCCCTAACTCCTAAAGACAGAATTAGATTTGTGGAAATATTAAGATTATTAAAAAAAATGTTATTTTTGATAAAATTACAAATTAGAAATTGGAATCCAATTTTTATAAAATATTATTTCATCCCCTAATTTGTTTAAAGAATTAGGGAGCTAATCCTACTCCTTCATGCCATTATCTATCATCAACTCTATTGCTTCTTGGTTTTTAAAACAACGCATTCATCAAATTGAATTGTTTTTAAAATACCCCAACGAAGTTCAAGAAGAACTACTCATGAATTTGCTACGTTCTTCTGAAAACACGCTGTTAGGAAAGCAATATGAATATAGTTCCATAAAATCGTATGCCCAATTTGCAGCACGTATTCCTATTTCGAGTTATGAGGACTTGGAACCATTGATAGAAAGAACACGCCAAGGAGAACAGAATGTACTTTGGGAAACTCCCATAAAATGGTTTGCCAAATCGAGCGGAACGACCAACGCCAAAAGTAAATTTATCCCAGTAAGTGCAGAGGCGCTAGAAGATTGTCATTACAAAGGCAGTAAAGATTTATTGTGTTTGTACCTGAACAACAATGAGGATTCAGAGATGTTTTTAGGGAAAAGCCTTCGACTTGGAGGAAGTTCTCAAATTTACGAGAACAACAATACCTTCTTTGGCGATTTATCGGCAATTTTGATAGAAAACATGCCTATTTGGGCTGAATTTAGTAGCACTCCAAGCAGCAAAATTTCCTTAATGAGCGAATGGGAAACGAAAATGAGTGCGATCATTAAAGAAACCATCAATGAAAACGTAACCAGTTTTGCGGGTGTACCCTCGTGGATGTTGGTTTTGATGAATAAAGTTTTAGAAGAAACAGGCAAAAACAATTTAGTAGAATTGTGGCCTAACCTAGAAGTTTATTTTCATGGTGGCGTAAGTTTTGATCCGTATCGGGAACAATATCATAAACTCTTACCCAAAAACGACTTCAAGTTTTACGAAATATACAATGCTTCCGAAGGTTTTTTTGCCATTCAAGATTTAAATTATTCAAGTGATTTGTTATTAATGCTTGATTACGGGATTTTTCATGAGTTTATTCCGATGGATACTTTTGGTACTCCAGACCAAAAAGTAGTGCGCTTGGCCGATGTAGAATTATTTAAAAATTATGCCATGGTTATTACTACCAATGGCGGCTTATGGCGTTATTTGATTGGTGATACTGTTCGATTCACCTCATTAAGTCCTTATCGAATTCGAGTTACAGGAAGAACTAAACATCATATCAATGTTTTTGGCGAAGAACTAATGGTCGAAAATACAGACCAAGCCTTGGCCAAAGCCTGCAAAGCCACACAAGCTGAAATTGTAGATTATACCGTTGCGCCAATTTTTATGGAAGGCAAACAAAAAGGCGCGCACGAATGGATGATTGAGTTCAAAACGCCACCACAAGACTTGACTCATTTTCACCAAGTGTTAGACAACACATTGCAATCTTTAAATTCTGACTACGAAGCCAAACGCTACAACAACATGACCTTAAACCAGTTGGTCATTAATGTAGCGAGAGAAAACCTATTTTATGATTGGCTTAAACAAAGAAATAAATTGGGCGGGCAAAACAAAATCCCACGTCTTTCAAACCAAAGAGAGTATCTAGAGCAATTGAAGGAATTGCAAAATTAATTACCGCACCTAAATGCCTAATTTCATTGAAAAAATTAGGCATTTGATTTAAGTAGCGTGTCATTCATGCTTTTTATTCTTCCTTAATTTCGTCATAATTCACCATCCAATTTATCCCAAACTTATCTGTAAACATTCCGAAATACGCTCCCCAAAAAGTATCAGTCATGGGCATCGTTATACTACCATTTGCAGATAAACCATTGAAAAATTTATCGGCTTCTTCTCGACTCGATGCATTGATTGATACTGAAATGTTTTGTCCAAAAGCAACTGCACCCGAAGCGCTATTACTATCGCTACCCATTAAAACCGAATGATTTCCTATGGGTAAAGAAATATGCATAATTTTGTTGCTATCTTCTTCTGACAAGGAAGGATTTCCCTCTCCAGAAGGCATGTCGCTGAATCTTCCTATAAATGGAAATTCGCCTCCAAACACAGATTGGTATAACAAAAAGGCTTCTTCACAATTGCCATTAAAAATTAAATAAGGATTGATTGCTGTCATATTATATGTTATTTAGTTTCTGAAAGTTGTTTTATAATGGCTAACCCTTTGGGGAAAGTATCTTTAAAATACTGCTGATATTGCACTAAACAATCCATTGTTGTTTCAAGTAAAACCCCATCGGATGTTGTTGTTAATCTGTAGGTTTCCATAGCTCCAGTCCATACTTGAGTAGCTTCATCTAAGGGCATCTCTTGAAAATTTTTCAATTCCCCCAAATGCTTAAAAGCCATAAACTCATATTCTTGTTTTGTTTGGATAAGGCTATTCATTCCTTCTCCAGTTGGAGATAAAAAATGAATTGTACTTCCCTCTTCCCAATCACTAACAGCGTATGTTCCTTCACAAAAAGCAGACGTCCATTGTCTGTAAGTAGCATCATCCCATAAAACAGCCCAAATCTTTTCTTTTGGAGCCTGAATCAAAATTGAAAAATGTAATGTTTCCATTGTAATATATTTTACTTTAACCGATTGGCAGAATTAAAGTTACCTTTTTTAATTGACTCTCTTTAAAAAAAACATAACTTTTCCTTTGATTTTTTTACAATAGATAGTAATTTCGGCACCTCTCGGGATGTAGCGCAGCCTGGTAGCGTACTAGCATGGGGTGCTAGGGGTCGCTGGTTCGAATCCAGTCATCCCGACTTCTGTAAATCAAAAATCCCATTTACACTTGGCAAATGGGATTTTGTTTTTCTACAAACAAATTAAAACGTAGCCTTGTTTTATCTTTTTTGTCAAATCGAGCGCAGTCAAGATTGATTGTTCTCGACTGCGCTACCATTGACGTTTTTGTTTAAGAAGGGTTTCGACTGCGCTCAACCTGACAATGCAAATGTCATTTTATATTGCTTTTTTTAGAAGAAAAATTAAACCTCGAACTGACAAATACAAATTTGTATTGCAACCACTATTCCTGCATCATATCGATGTGTCGGTCATGATAACCTAATAAATACAAGACTCCATCTAATCCTAAACTCGAAATGGAAGTCGAAGCACTTTCTTTTACTTTTGGTTTAGCATGAAAAGCAATACCTAAACCTGCTAAATTCAACATAGGCAAATCATTGGCACCATCTCCTACAGCTATGGTTTGGTTAATATGAATGCCTTCTTTTTCAGCAATAGCCTTTAAATATTCGGCTTTCTTTTGACCGTCTACGATTTCTCCCAAATAATTGCCCGTTAACTTTCCGTCTTTTATTTCTAATTGATTGGCATACACATAATCGATACCCAATTCTTTTTGCAAATATTCTCCAAAATAAGTAAACCCTCCTGATAGAATGGCTGTTTTATACCCATAATACTTCAAGGCCTTCATCAAACGATGCGCTCCTTTCGTAATTGGAAGATTGATAGCTACATTTTGCAATACTTCTTCGCTCAAGCCTTCTAAAAGCGCCATACGTTTTTTGAAACTTTCGCTAAAATCAATTTCTCCATTCATAGCCGACTCGGTAATGGCTCTCACTTCTTCCCCTACTCCAGCCAACTCAGCCAATTCATCAATTACTTCGGTTTGAATTAATGTTGAATCCATATCAAAACAAACCAAACGACGATTACGACGGTACATATTATCTTCTTGAAAAGAAATATCAACATTCAAATCACGAGATACATCCATAAAACTTGACGTCATCGCGGTTTTGTCTAATAAACTTCCTGTTACAGATAATTGAATACAAGAACGAGGATATTCTTCTTTTTCGACTACGGAGGCTCTTCCTGTTAATCGTATAATTGAATCGATATTTAATTTATTATTCGATAAAATTTGAGTCACTGCAGATAATTGAACCGCAGTTAATTCTTCACCTAAAACATTGATGATGTAGCGTTGTTTACGCTGGGCTTTTACCCAATTTTCATAGTCCTCAATTGTTACTGGAGTAAACTTTACTTTAATCCCCAATTCATAGGCTTTGAATAATAAATCTTTCAACACTGGACCTGAATTAGATCCTTTCTCAATTTCAAATAGAATACCTAAGGACAACGTATCATGTATATCGGCTTGGCCAATATCCAAAATAGTAGCGCCATAAGTCGCCAAAATAGAGGTCAAACCAGCGGTTACTCCTAATTTATCCTGCCCAGAAACTTTTAATAAAATTATTTCTTTATCTTCTATTACCATTTTGCGAACGATTTAATGAGTGTCAAAAATCGGCATTCTATTGTTGAAAAAAAAGGACTTTGGTGTTTTTATCGAAAGTGGAAAGAATGTTTTAAACCATCTGCGTTTATGAATAAATCCGAAACAAATGGCCTCTTTTAAGATCAAATCATTAACGAATAAAGCTCAAAAACGAATGTTTTTGAGCTTTATTTTACATTGTACTGAGCTTGAAATTACTTAAGAAGCAATCTCCAAACGTTTCAACAAGTTTTTATTTAAGGTTTCTTGTGCATAGTCTTTATCGATTGCTAATACTTTATCGTCTGAACTTGGCAATTCATACATAGCATCGGTTAAGACGGCTTCGCATAAAGAACGTAAACCACGGGCTCCTAATTTGTATTCTAAAGCTTTATCCACAATAAAATCTAATGCCTCATCCGTAATACTAAACACCACGTCATCCATCAAGAATAACTTTTCATATTGTTTGATTAAAGCATTTTTAGGCTGCGTCAAAATCGCTCTCAAAGTAGCTCTATCCAAAGGGTCCATATGAGTTAAAACTGGCAAACGACCAATGATTTCAGGAATCAGACCAAAATCCTTAATGTCTTTTGGAATAATGTACTGCAATAAATTGTCTTTGTCGATATTATCCTCATTTTTAGAAGTGGAATACCCAACCGCTTGGCGATTCAAACGTTTTGAAATAATTCTTTCGATTCCGTCAAAGGCACCACCAGCAATAAACAAAATATTCTGAGTATTCACTTCAACAAACTTTTGATCAGGGTGTTTACGTCCACCTTTTGGCGGCACATTTACCACGGTTCCTTCCAACAATTTCAACAAAGCTTGTTGTACGCCTTCACCAGAAACATCACGAGTTATAGAAGGGTTATCGCTTTTACGAGCAATTTTGTCTATTTCATCAATAAAAACAATTCCTCGTTCGGCTTTGGCTACATCATAATCTGCCGCTTGCAACAAACGAGTTAAAATACTCTCCACATCTTCTCCTACATAACCAGCTTCTGTCAAAACAGTGGCATCAACAATCGCCAAGGGAACATCTAGCATTTTAGCAATACTTTTGGCAACCAATGTTTTTCCGGTACCTGTTTGCCCCACCATAATGATGTTACTCTTTTCGATTTCTACTTCGTCATCTAATTGCTGTTGCATCAAACGTTTGTAGTGGTTGTACACCGCAACCGACATCACTTTTTTAGTTTGTTCTTGACCAATAACGTATTGATCCAAAAACGCTCTAATTTCTTTTGGTTTTTTCAAAATCAAATCGCCAACCAATTTGGAATTTCCATTTGATTTTAATTCTTCGAGAACAATGCCGTGTGCTTGCTCGATACATTTGTCACAAATATGTGCATCTATACCAGCAATTAGCAAATTGGTCTCTGGTTTTTTCCTTCCGCAGAAAGAACATTGTAATACTTGTTTTGCCATTATATAGTAATTAGTAAAAAGTGATTAGTAACTAGCTATTCACTAATTACTATTCACTAATAACTTAAATTTATCTTCTTAAAACTTCATCTATCATTCCGTATTCCTTTGCTTCATCAGAAATCATCCAATAATCGCGCTCGCTATCTGCATATACTTTATCAAAAGATTGACCTGAATGATGCGAAATGATTTTATACAATTCGTCTTTCAATTTCAACATCTCGCGTAAGTTGATTTCCATATCCGATGCTACGCCTTGTGCGCCTCCTGATGGTTGGTGAATCATTACACGTGAATGAGGCAAAGCCGAGCGTTTTCCTGCAGCACCAGCACATAATAAAACAGCTCCCATAGAAGCAGCCATACCAGTACAGATAGTTGCTACATCAGGTTTGATGTATTGCATCGTGTCATAAATTCCTAAACCTGCATACACGCTACCTCCTGGTGAATTCAAGTAAATCTGAATATCCTTAGAAGCATCAGCGCTTTCTAAAAACAACAACTGTGCTTGTACAATGTTTGCAATTTGATCATCGATCCCTGTTCCCAAGAAAATGATTCTATCCATCATTAATCGAGAAAAAACATCCAACTGAGACACATTCAATTGACGTTCTTCAATAATGTATGGAGTCATATTCGTTGGATTCATTGCTGCAACGATTTTATCGTAATACATAGCATTTACTCCTTGGTGCTTTGTAGCAAATTTTTTAAATTCTTTACCGTAGTTCATTTTT
>CAUPCW010000139.1:0-6678 GCA_963509895.1 uncultured Flavobacterium sp. | reverse complement strand
TGGAATATTTGATTTTTTTAAGTGCTGAATTAAATTATGTTTCTAAAAGTGAATTTGATGAATTTACAGAAAAAGTAATAGTTCTTAGAAAACAGTTACGAAAATTAATTGATAAATTAAAATAAGCAGTTGGCATTTAGCTATTGGCTATTGACAAACAAAAAAACAAAACAATAACAGGTTATAGGCAAAAGTTTTGGTTCAGAGAAGCCAAAAGCTAAAAGCCAAAAGCCAAAAGCAATAAAAAAATGGCATACGATAAATTTACCATCCTTACGAGTAGTGCAGTGCCACTACCAATAGAAAACGTGGATACCGATCAAATTATCCCAGCTCGTTTCTTGAAAGCTACAAAACGTGAAGGTTTTGGAGACAACCTTTTCAGAGACTGGAGATACAATGGAGATGATACTCCAAAAGCAGATTTCGTTTTAAACGATAAAACATACAGCGGAAAAATATTAGTGGGCGGAAAAAACTTTGGTTCGGGTTCTTCAAGAGAGCACGCAGCTTGGGCGGTTTACGATTACGGATTCCGTGCCGTTGTTTCTTCTTTCTTTGCAGATATTTTCAAAGGAAATTGCTTGAACATTGGTGTTTTGCCAGTACAAGTGAGCCCTGAATTTGCTGAAACTATTTTCAAAGCTATCGAAGCAGATCCAAATACAGAATTGGAAATTAATTTACCTGAGCAAACTATTACACTTAAGGTAACAGGGCAAAAAGAATCTTTTGCCATTAATGGATACAAAAAGAACAATATGATTAACGGATTTGATGATATTGACTACTTACAAAACATTAAAGAAGAAATTACAGGGTTTGCAGATAAACTACCTTATTAAGGAGTGTTCAGTTTACAATATTTAGTATTCAGTTAATCTGTTTATAAATAAAGTAGTACTGAAGAAACAGTACAATTTAAAATAACACCTGATGGCTTTTTCTAAAACTGTCAGGTGTATTATATATTAAGGAGTTATGATTTTGGAAGTCGCAATACTATATGTAAAAAAAGGAGAAGAGTCTAATTTTGAAAGAGATTTTGCAATTGCCAGTCAGTATATCCAATCTATTGCGGGTTATAAAAGTCATAGTTTGAGAAAATGTATTGAGGAGGATAATAAATATCTGCTCTTGGTGGATTGGGAGAAATTAGAAGATCATACCGTTGGTTTTAGAGCATCTGAAGCGTATTTAGAATGGAAAAAGTTGTTGCACCATTATTACAATCCGTTCCCAGTAGTGGAGCATTATGAAATGGTTTTGGAGAATATAGGTTTTGTCACATCGAGCGCAGTCGAGATGCAATCATGATTCTCGACTGCGCTCGAATTGACAAATAAAACTAAATTATAAAAAATGAAATCAACATTAGCTGAAATACAACAGCGTTTCGACAAAGACGTAGCCCGTTTTTCTAATTTAGAAACCGGTCAAATCAGTACTGTTGATGCTACTTTAAGTTTAGAATTATTGACCCAAGCAGCTAGTGCCTGTTGTCCCGACGCCAAGCAAATTTTGGATTTGGGCTGTGGTGCGGGTAATTATACTTTAAAATTAATGGAGGTTATCCCCGATTTTGATGCCACTTTGATTGATTTGAGCCAACCGATGTTGGACAAAGCAAAAGAAAGAATCTTCAAAGCTTCAGAAGGAAAAATCACTACTGTTCAAACTGATTTTTTGAATATGAAATTGCCTGATGATACTTTTGATATTGTGGTTACCGGAGCAGCGATGCACCATTTAAGGGAAGATGAAGAATGGGAACTTGTTTTTTCTAAAATATATAAAAGCCTGAAAAAGGGAGGTTGTTTTTGGATTTCAGATTTAATAAAACACGACCATCCTGCCATTGACCATTTGATGTGGAAACGTTATGCTGATTATTTAGAAGGTGTTGGCGGCAAAGCATATCAAGAAAATGTGTTCGACTATATTGCCAAAGAAGATTCACCTCGTTCTGTGATCTATCAATTGGAAGTGTTGAGAAAAGTAGGTTTTTCGTATGTAGATGTTTTGCATAAAAATAGTAATTTCTCTGTGTTCGGAGGTATAAAATAATTATCAAGATGGATTTCAAACCCAGCACAATTGAAGACATAGACAGCATTTTTGAATTTTATGACATGGCGATTGCCTATCAAAAAACGAAATTCAACAAACAATGGCAAGGTTTTGACAGAGCCTTAGTAGAAAAAGAAATAGCTGAAAACCGCCAATGGAAAATTATAATTGACAACGAAATTGCTTGTGTTTTTGCCATAACATTTGAAGACAAAAGCATTTGGAAAGAGAAAAATAGTGACAAAGCCGTTTATTTTCACCGAATAGTAACGCATCCTAAATTTAGAGGACAGCATTTTGTGGAAAAAATAATCGATTGGGGATTGCCATTTGCAAAAGAAAATAATTTGGATTTTTTGAGAATGGATACTTGGGGCGATAATGAATCTTTAATTGAATATTATCAAAAATGTGGGTTTAACTTCCTTGGAATTATCACTCCAGATTATGAGGGTTTACCCAAACATTATGAAGGAATAACATTAAGTCTATTTGAAATTAAAGTAGAATAGTAAAAACATATAATACCCTTTTTAAAAGGAATACAAAAAGCAATATGGAAAAAAGAAAAATTGAAATAATGGATACCACACTTCGCGATGGTGAACAAACCTCGGGAGTATCCTTTTCTGCTGCAGAAAAATTAACCATTGCTCAATTATTATTAGAAGAATTGCATATTGATCGCATCGAAATTGCTTCTGCTCGCGTGAGTGAAGGAGAGTTTCAAGGCGTAAAAGGCATTATGGATTGGGCCGCTACGAAAGGCTATACGAATCGCATAGAGGTTTTGTCTTTTGTAGATGGTGGAATTTCTATTGAATGGATGAAGAAAGCTGGCGCCAAAGTTCAAAATTTGCTAACCAAAGGTTCCCTAAATCATCTTACCCATCAATTAAAAAAACCCCCTCAACAGCATTTTGATGAAATTGCTCAAGCTATAGCTTTGGCACATCAAAACGGAATTGCCACCAATGTTTACCTAGAAGATTGGAGTAATGGCATGCGTAATTCTCCTGATTATGTGTTTCAATACTTAGAGTTTATCACACAACAACCCGTTAATAGAATTTTACTCCCAGATACGTTGGGTGTATTAATTCCTTCGGATACTTTTGAATTTGTTTCTAAAATCACACAAAAATACCCTGACATTCACTTTGATTTTCATGCACATAACGATTATGATCTTAGTGTTGCCAATGTCATGGAAGCCATAAAAGCAGGAATCAGCGGTTTACACGTAACTGTAAATGGAATGGGAGAACGCGCCGGAAATGCTCCCTTGGAGAGTACCGTTGCCGTTATCAATGATTTTTTACCTCAAGTAAAAATCAATATCAAAGAAACTTCTCTATACTCAGTCAGCAAACTTGTAGAAACTTTTACTGGATATAGAATTCCGGCGAACAAACCCATAGTAGGAGATAACGTTTTTACTCAAACCGCTGGTATTCATGCTGATGGAGACAACAAAAACAATCTTTATTTCAACGATTTATTACCAGAGCGTTTTGGAAGAAAACGAAAATACGCGCTTGGAAAAACTTCGGGCAAAGCCAATATTGAAAAAAATCTTCAAGAACTAGGACTTCAGCTCAATCCCGAAGATCTAAAACTTGTCACACAACGCATTATCGAATTAGGAGACAAAAAAGAAACCGTAACCAAAGAAGATTTACCTTATATCATTTCCGATGTATTAGACAGTCAGTCCTATCAAGAGCGTGTTGTAGTGCAATCTTATGTGTTGGTTCATGCCAAAGGAATGCGTCCTTCTACCACACTTTGCCTAAAAATTGATGGCGAAATTATAGAAGAAAATGCACAAGGCGACGGACAATTTGATGCTTTTATGAATGCCCTCAACAAAATCTACAAAAGCAAAAAAATGACATTACCTAAACTAGTCGACTATGCCGTAAGAATCCCTCCTGGTAGTAGCTCAGATGCTTTGTGCGAAACAGTTATTACGTGGACAGCTAACGGTAAAGAATTCAAAACACGAGGATTAGATTCGGACCAAACTGTGGCTGCCATTGTAGCTACGCAAAAAATGTTGAATGTAGTTGCTAATTAAAAAATGAAATAATTTAAAGATTGAAAAATTAAAACGGCAATCTTTAAATCTTCAAATAATTCAATCTTTAAATAAATAATTTATAATGAAATTAAATATTGCCCTTTTAGCCGGAGACGGCATCGGACCAGAAGTAATCCACGAAGCCGTTAAGGTTTCTGACGCCATTGCCAAAAAATTCAACCACGAAATCACTTGGACACCAGCCCTTACAGGTGCTTGTGCCATTGATGCAGTTGGGGTACCTTATCCTGATGAAACCCACGAAATCTGTATGAAAGCCGATGCGGTACTCTTTGGAGCTATTGGTGATCCAAAATACGACAACAATCCAAGTGCACCCGTTCGTCCGGAACAAGGATTGTTGCTAATGCGTAAAAAATTAGGATTGTTTGCCAATGTACGTCCAACGTTTACCTTCCCATCTTTAATTGACAATTCTCCTTTAAAAAGAGAGCGTATCGAAGGAACAGATTTAGTTTTCTTGAGAGAATTAACCGGAGGAATTTATTTTGGTGAAAAAGGAAGAAGAGATGATGGAGAAACTGCTTTTGACAATTGCGTGTACACCAGAGCCGAAGTACAACGTTTGGCAAAAAAAGGATTTGAATTAGCCATGACTCGTTCTAAGAAATTATGCTGTGTAGATAAAGCCAATGTGTTAGAAACTTCTCGTCTTTGGAGAGAAACAGTTCAAGCTATGGCCAAAGACTATCCAGAAGTAGAAGTGAGTTATGAATTTGTAGATGCTGTAGCTATGCGTTTGGTACAATGGCCTAACTCTTACGATGTATTAATTACAGAAAATTTATTTGGAGACATATTAACCGATGAGGCTTCTGTAATTTCGGGTTCGATGGGATTAATGCCCTCTGCTTCTGTTGGAGAACACACCTCATTATATGAACCCATTCACGGATCCTATCCACAAGCAACGGGATTAAACATTGCCAACCCATTAGCCACCGTTTTATCTGCCGCAATGATGTTTGAAGATGCCTTTGGATTAAAAGAAGAAGCCGAAGCCATTAGAACAGTTGTCAACAAATCTTTGGAAGAAGGAATTGTTACCGAAGACTTAGCTGCCAAAGGAAGTAAAACTTATAAAACCAGCGAAGTTGGTGATTGGTTAGTGGCCAATTTGTAAAACAAAAAAACATTCTTCAGCTCCTCTCCTTTGGAGAGGGCAAGGGTGAGGAAACAAAAAAGGGAACAATTTTTCAATTGTTCCCTTTTTTTATACTAGAAAAAAATATTAATATCTTCCTCCTCTGTCACCACCACCGCGGTTGTTTCCGTAACCTCCGCGTGAATCACCACCACGGTTGTTATTGAAACTTCTTCTTTCGCCTTCTGGTTTTGGCTCAGATTTGTTTACCACAATTGCACGACCTTGAACAGTAGCACCATTTAATTCGTCAATTGCTTTTTGAGCTTCCGCGTCGTTTGGCATCTCAACAAAACCAAACCCTTTACTTCTACCAGTAAATTTATCAGTAATAATTTTAACTGAATCTACTGCTCCGTAAGCCTCGAAAGACTCTCTTAAATCTGCTTCCTCAATACTGAATGGAAGACTTCCAACAAAAATGTTCATAAGTACTTATTTATAATAATGCAACAAATGTAATCTTATTTTATTCTAATCTACTATCTATTTTAAGATTTATGCAATAATTATGAAAAAAAATCAATTTCATTAGTATCGTAACAAATTAACAATTAGACTATTTGATCAAAGTCACCACTTCTGGAGATACTGAAACTTTGTAAAAAACACCTTGCGAAAAATAAAATTCTTTGGATTCTTGAGTGTCCGTAGTAACAAAAGGAATCACAAAAGTAAAAGTTCCACTAATCGTATTTTTTATTACATCATACTCAGTGATCGTGATTTTACCCGTTCCTTTTCCGTACCGGGTAGAAAGAGTAGTTGTAGGAGTAGTTTCGCGTGATGTATAGGACACATAATCTATCGTATTATTATCCAATACATAGGTTTTTACTTGAGTTGAAGAAAGATGCAACGTCAAGGTTTCCTTTAAAGTAACAGCTTCTATCGCTATTGTCCCATCTTTAGACAAAGTAGCTTTGCTTTGAAGAGCGCGCCAAAAAACATTGTTCATTAATCCCTGAACTGAAGGATTATTAAAAACAACATCATCAGAACATGAGCTCATAAACAAAGACAGAACGAGAACAAATAGTACTTTTTTCATTTTACACAAATAACAAAAATGGACTACAAATCTATTCTTTTTTCTCTTCAAACCATCAAAAAATAGTTTACAATATGGGATTAAAATTCTATGGCTTAATAATATAAGTCCGTTTTAGTTTTTTTAAATAAAAAATGTATCTTTGCACCCTTAATTAATCGAGGTCGAGTACCTCAAAATTTAATCACAAGATTATGTCAGTAAAAATTAGATTACAAAGACACGGTAAAAAACAAAAACCTTTTTACTGGGTTGTAGCAGCAGATGCTCGCTCAAAAAGAGATGGTAAATACTTAGAGAAAATCGGTA
>CAUPCW010000138.1:0-6729 GCA_963509895.1 uncultured Flavobacterium sp. | reverse complement strand
TAAAAAGTGCAACTGCAATAAATTTTTTCATTTTAAAATGCGGTTTTTGAATTACCAATCTTTTTCGGTTTGAACTGGTTTTCCTTGGCCTTGTTTGGCTTTTACTTTATCTTGAATTTTCTTTTCTTCGTTGTTTACAGCGTCCAAAAGGTTTTCTAAACGATCTTTAGAAATTCCGCCAGGTTTTGGTTTGGGTTGTCCTTGTTGGTCTTGATTTTTGCTGTTTTTCTGTTCGTTTTGGTTTGGATCTTGTTTTTTGTCCTGATCGCCTTTATCGTCTTTTTTGTCTTTGTCTTTATCGCCGTCTTTCTTGTCGTCCTTCTTATCTTTATCCTTGTCCTTGTCTTTTTTATTATCCTTATCGTTTTTCGGTGGATTGTCCTTTAGCATTTTTTTGGCCAAAGCATAATTGTAACGCGTTTCTTCATCTTCTGGATTAGAACGTAAAGCGTTTTTGTAAGCATCTACAGCGGCTTCATAATTTTTATCTTTCATAAAAGTATTCCCCAAGTTGTGCAATATCTTATGCTTTTGCGATTTTACTTTTGCTTTGCGTAGTGCTTCAACGTAGGCGTATTGTGCTTCGGCATTTTGATTTTGCTTGTAAATTGCGTTTCCTAAATTATAAGGAGCTACCGTTCGGTTAGGGAATTTAGATTGTGATATTCTATACTTTGCCTCCGCTTCTACAAACTGTTTTTCTGCAAATTCTTCATTCGCTTTTGGCAAAGCTTTGTCTTTTTGTTGAGCAAATAGGCTCCCCAGCCCCAAAAGGGGGAAAAGAACAAAGTATATTTTTAAAATTGTTTTCATTTTTTTTGGTACTATATTGATTACCACTTATGAGTTAGGGGTTTCGTTAAACAAATTCAATTTTTTCACCCAACTTGTTTTGCGCTCTAACAGAAATACATCTGCCAGAAGTAACAAAAATCCAATCGCTAAAAACCATTGAAACTGAGATTGATACTCTGCCATTTCAGTAGCTTCAAACTCTGTTTTTTGGATTTTGTCCAAAGTGTTTTTTACGAATTCTAATACTTCTTTGGTATTCGCGCCGTTTACATAATTCCCATTCGTCGCTTTTGCAATGCTTTTCAAGCTTTCTGGATTCAATTTTGTGATAACGATTTGATTGTCTTTGTCTCTTTTATAACTTTCAATCACACCGTTTCGGCGCAAAGGAATGGTACCGCCTTTTTCAGTACCAACACCTATTGTGATGATTTTCATACCAATTTTATTGGCTTCTTCGGCGGCGCTTTCGGATCCTTCGGAATGGTCTTCTCCATCCGAAATCATAATCATCAACTTACTCGTTTTGCTTTTTTCGTCAAAATAAGTAGCCGATAATTTTATCGCTTCGTCTAAAGAAGTTCCTTGAGACGAAACAATGTCGGTATTCATACTTTGCAAAAACATCTTCGCCACACCGTAATCTGAGGTGATTGGCAATACTGGAAAAGCACTTCCTGCATAAGCCACAATTCCGATGCGGTCACTCCCAAGTTGGTTAATGATTTGAGAGACGATTTGCTTGCTTTTTTCTAAACGACTGGGCGCGATATCCTCTGCCAGCATACTTTTAGAAACATCGACCGCAAAAACAATATCAATGCCTTCACGCTTAACCGTTTCCATTTTGGTTCCAATTTTAGGATTCACCAATCCTAAAATCAAGGATGCAAAAGCCAATACTAAAACAATTAGTTTCAATACTGGTTTAAAACTAGAGCTATTTGGACTCAACTTTTGCACCATTTCAACCGAACCAAATTCGCGTTGTTTTTTTCTTTTCCAATACAAATTGTACAAGAAAATCACCACCAAAAGAGGCAATAAGATGAGTAGGTATAAATATTTTTTTTCGTCTAATTCCATTTTCAAAAAAAGTAATTAGCCATTAGCCAATAGCCAATAGCACTATTCTTATATAAAACTTCTATATACTGTATTTCTCAAAACAACTTCAATGAGCAACAATAATCCCGCTAGCAATACAAAAAATCTGAACTTTTCATCGTAATCATAGAATTTTAATTCTTCAATTTCTGTCGTTTCGAGTTTGTTGATTTCTTTATAAATCTGTGCTAGTTTGTCGTTACTGGTCGCTCTAAAATATTTACCATCGGTTTTTCGGGCAATGTTTTTCATTAATTGCTCGTCGATTTCTACTTTCATCATTTGGAACAAAAAGCCTCCATTCGGTGCGATAGCATAAGGAAACATTGCCATTCCGTTTGTTCCAATTCCGATAGTGTAGACTTTAATTCCGTATTGTCGGGCAATATCTGAAGCGGTTTCTGGTTCAATAAAACCCGCATTATTTACGCCATCCGTCAACAAAATAATGACTTTACTTTTGGCTTTGCTATCTTTTAAACGGTTTACAGCTGTGGCCAATCCCATACCAATTCCGGTTCCGTCTTGTAAAACGTTGTCGTATTTTATGCTTTTGATGGCTTCTTGAACAATGGCTTTATCACTTGTTACAGGAGTTTTAGTGTAGGATTCGGCAGCATAGACCACTAGACCGATACGATCATTGGGTCTTTCGTCAACGAAACTCGCCGCCACTCGTTTTAGAGCTTCCATACGGTTGGGCTTTAAATCTTTGGCCAACATACTTCCTGAAACATCTATTGCCATAACAATATCAATTCCTTTGGTGGTTTTGGTTCTATTGCTTACATCGACTGTTCTTGGTCTTGCCATTGCAATAATCAGCGACGCTAAGGCCAAAATTCTAAACACACTTAAGTACGGCTTCAACAACACCCAAAATGATTTTTTACCTTGAAAACCTGCTGTAGAACTCACTTTAAGCGAGGCTACTTGCTGGTTCTTTTTCCAATACAACCAAGCAATAACCACTGGAAGTAACAAGAACAACCAAAAAAACTCAGGATTTAAAAAAGTGATTTTTTCCATTAGTTCCTTGTTAGTTTTAATTCAACAGAATTCAATATACGTTCTGCTATTTTTGTAGCATACTCATCTCCTTCTTCGTGCAAAATAATAATTTGTTGCAAGCCGCCATTTTGACTAAACAATAGGATCTCGTAATACAATTTTGTACTGCTATTGGATTTATCGTCAACTTTGGAGAATGTTCCGTAACCCTTAATCCCTTTTAATCCTTCAGGAGTTTCAAAATCCGCTTGTTTAACAAGCATATTTTGAGCGCCTTGTAATTCCATCATTTTTATAGAACCTTCGAGGGCTTTTGACAAATCAAGGGCATTTTCTTGTTTGAAACTGTAAGTGGACACCATCAAATAGAAATTTCCTAAAAAGCTTCCATAACCAAAGGATTGCATATCTTTAATTAAGGCCAAACCTTCTTTTGGTAAGGACTTTTTCAAATCGACACGCGTTAATACTTCTGGGGTTTCAATGATTACACCAGGGTTTCCGTATTGACTTTTTACCCATTCCCCTTCTAATAATTCTTTGGTTTGATGTCCGATAATAGAGTGTACCGTGTACATAAATCCTTTGGACACCACAAAAAACAAGAATATTCCGACTACGATTCCTACACCAACACCAACATACGTTCTAATTTTGGCTTTGCGTTCTTTTTCTAATTGCAGTTGCAACTGTTTTTGTTTTTGTGCTTCGTTCAACACATTTTCCTCTTCAGCTTCTACTACAACAGGTATTGCATTATCTAGGGTTAAAATGGCTTTTTGAATTTTGTTTCTATCCTCAGTGATTTCAAAATCAAGTGGTTTTGATTTCGCAAATTTTACCAAATCGGCTTGTTTTAAAACACGCTCTAAATTCTCAATCGTTTCTTGAGATAACTTCATTTTCTTTTTCTGAGAAGCCGCTTTTAATCCCGCCACTAATTCCGCTGTGGTACTTTCCATCGCTGGAATAGCAATGGCTTCTTCGATATAATTTCTGGCAATATCCGTCAATTCGCTATAATATGCTTTTACATCGCCTTTTTGCCAAAGCTCTTTTTGCTCCAACGTATTCAATAAACTCGTGGCTTTTTCGATAGGCGTTTTGAAAACAACAACTTCTGGTGCCACTATTTTTTCACGAATTTTGAGGTACCAATAGGCTACTGCTCCAATGATAACAAGAGCTATCAAAAGGTACAACCACCAATTGCCCCACGAATTTTGCGCTTTGATGATACCTTTGATATCGTACATTTTTTGTTTCAAAGTATCAACAGCAACATTAGCGACTTCCACTTTAATAGAATCCGAGAAAAAAGGCTTTTTATCGATTAAAATCTTTACCGAAGGAATCGTGTATTTTCCAGAATCAAACTGAGTCAAACCATATTTTTTGATCAACTCCAGTTGATCATTTTTTTTAACGGTGTCAATCGGATAGGATTCGATTACTTCAAGTGGTCCTACATTTTTTAAGTTAGGAAAAGTAACCTTAGAAGTAGCCTTCACGGTGGTCTTTAGGGTCAATTTAAACTCGGCACCAATTTTATTTTTGGTGGTGTCTATAGACGTTAACACTTGTTTTTGCTGAGCAAAAAGAGAAGTCGATAGCGCTATAAATAATAGGTAAAGTTTAATTTTCATTTGTTTTTAACTTTAACCCTGTCAGAGTTTAAAACTCTGACAGGGTTAGTTTAACGAGATTTAAAATAACTCAATAGTTTAGTCACGTAACTTTCATCAACTCTTGTATTCACTACTCCTGAGCCTGACTTACGAAAAGATTCTTTGAAATAATTTACTTTATCTTGATAATGTTTTTCATAATTCATTCGAACTGTTTTGGAACTCGTATCGATCAATTGAGTGCGTCTTGTTTCGGCATCGAGCATCGTCACCATTCCTAGATTAGGCATTTTTTCTTCGCGAATATCGTACACTCGTATTCCCGTAATATCGTGCTTTTTGGAGGCAATCTTCAAGGTTTGCTCGTAATTTTCACACATAAAATCAGAAATCATAAACACAATCGCTTTCTTTTTTTGAGTGCTTGATAGAAATTTCAAGGCTTGAGCAATATCCGTTTTATGGCTTTTAGGCTCAAATTCGATGAGTTCACGTATCAAACGCAAGACGTGAGAACGCCCTTTTTTGGGTGGAATGTACAATTCTATTTCGTCAGAAAACAAGATCAAACCTATTTTGTCATTGTTTTGAGTGGCCGAAAAAGCCATAGTTGCGGCAATTTCAATGACAATTTCTTTTTTGAACTGAGTGGTAGAGCCAAAATTTTCAGAACCCGAAATATCGACCATTAACATCATCGTCAATTCTCGTTCTTCTTCAAAAACTTTTACGTGAGCTTCGTTGTAACGGGCAGTTACATTCCAATCGATAGCGCGAATGTCATCACCATATTGGTATTGACGCACTTCGCTAAACGTCATTCCGCGGCCTTTGAAAGAGGTATGATACTCACCAGAAAAGATATGATCACTCAATCGTCTGGTTTTGATTTCTATTTTTCGTACTTTTTTTAAAAGCTCTTTTGTATCCATTTATTAAGTGATTAGTGAATAGTAATTAGTGAATAGTAAAAGCTAATTACTAGTCACTAATTACTAGTCACTTTTTAGGGTACTTCGATTTCGTTTACGATTTTGTTGATGATGTCTACCGAAGTTACATTTTCAGCTTCGGCTTCGTAAGTTACACCGATACGGTGACGCAATACATCGTGAACCACTGCGCGAACATCTTCAGGAATTACATAGCCACGACGTTTGATAAACGCATAACATTTAGCAGCATTGGCCAAGTTGATACTTCCACGAGGCGAAGCTCCAAAACCAATCAAAGGTTTCAAATCGGCTAGTTTATATTTCTCAGGGTAACGCGTTGCAAAAATGATATCGAGGATATATTTTTCTATTTTTTCATCCATATACACCTCGCGAACCGCTTCTTGAGCGCGTAAAATTTGTTCTACTGAGACCACTGGATTTACTTTTTCGTAGCTTCCTTTTAAATTTTGACGAATCACAAAACGTTCGTCTTCCATTTTAGGATAGTCAATTACTGTTTTAAGCATAAAACGGTCCACTTGAGCTTCTGGCAACTGGTAGGTTCCTTCTTGCTCAATCGGGTTTTGTGTGGCCAATACCAAAAAGGGTTTATCTAATTTGAAGGTAGTATCACCAATGGTTACTTGCTTTTCCTGCATCGCCTCTAGCAAAGCTGATTGTACTTTGGCAGGTGCACGGTTGATCTCATCGGCAAGCACGAAATTGGCAAAAATGGGTCCTTTTTTGATAGAGAATTCATTTTGTTTGATGTTATAAATCATCGTTCCAACAACATCGGCAGGGAGTAAATCTGGAGTAAATTGTATTCTGCTAAAAGAACCTTGAACGGCTTGTGATAGGGTATTGATGGCTAATGTTTTGGCTAATCCCGGCACTCCTTCTAATAGAATGTGTCCTTGACCTAAAAGCCCAATTAGTAATCGCTCTACCATATGTTTTTGGCCCACAATAACTTTGTTCATTTCCATGGTAAGCAAATCTATAAAAGCGCTCTCCCTTTCTATTTTCTCATTGATTGCTCTAATGTCTAAAGTTGTTGTATTTTCTTCCATTGTTTTGTTTTTATTCACTTTGATATTTGTCCCTTTTTTTGATGGTGCAAATTGAATTTTTTTTTAGACGTTTGGTGTTAAAAAATGGTTAAAAGTTCGGAAGATTCCCGAATTTTAAGTAAGAATTATGATACTATCTATTAAATTTTAAGAACTTTGAAAAAATTACTTTATTTC
>CAUPCW010000137.1:0-7048 GCA_963509895.1 uncultured Flavobacterium sp. | reverse complement strand
CTGTTAAGTGTACTTGATAGAGCATTTTTGGCGTAAATTCTTTTCTTCCTTGCATGTTTAAATTTACATAAAAGCACGCTTTCTAATGTTTCCTTTTTGTTATATTTGAGTAGTTGTGCAACAAGCACACACGCTACAAGCGATTTGGACAATTGTCTTTATCTGAAAATTGATTTTGTATTTGGAAGTTTTGGCTAATCCGAAAATTAACGCTAATTTAGTTCCAAACCGCGTGTAGCGCGGGAACGTTATGCGGTAATTATAAAAAAATGATATCAACTATATGAACTTAGGAATTTTAAACGAGACAGTAATTCTTATTGATACAGACTTTCTTAATGAAAGGATTAGTCATAATTTGACTTTATACAAAGAATTATATCCAGACAAGAACTTTGAAAAAATTAATCTTGCAGACTTACTTTACAAATTTGCACTTAACGCTAGGGTTGAAGAGGTGGGAAATAATGTTGATATAATTTTTACATATACTCTAAGTAATGATATATTGACTTATTGTGTACCTGATAATTTGACATTTGACATTACAAATGATGGAGTTCAAGTGGAAACAGACAAAGGCACTTTCTTAATACGTTCTTTTTTTGGAGACATTAATGAAACTTGTACTGAACATTTTTTGAATGTATTTCAAAGACTATATATTAACACAAGCATATCAAGAATAATTATTGTAGCTGATAATTCCGAATTAAATTCTGAACTTGAAATGTTATATGAAGAGCAAGCTAAAAGTATTTTCTTTTTGAAAAAATCTCACAACACACATATACATATTCCAAATACAAGTCCAATAAAATATGTAAATATTAATTACGCTATTGCATATGCACTAGGTTTAAACGCTAATGAAATTTAATGTATTGGGAGAAATGTAATATTGGCTATTTCAGTTCCGGTCATAAGGAATTTGTAAAAATTAGCGGACTTGAAGTTCTGAATAAAAAACCTTTTTGGGTTTACATTTCGAAAGAAGCATTTGATAATATACAAAATGGAGTTTCACTAAGTAAAGCATTAAAAGACTATTCTCTTGAAATCAGAGAATTTCTAATTTCTGGTTTTGCTCCGACAGAAAACTCTATTTTTAGTTTTCAAAGAGACCCAATACAAATAGCTTTTGTTACAAATGCAGTAGCAAATTCTGTTGTATTTTATGCTATGGCTTATCTTAACAATAAAGGACTAAGCCCAACGGAGATTAAGAATTTAAGAATAAGATACTCATTTGAAAATTTGGAAAAACGATTTTTCAATATGGAAGAATTGAAGCATTCATTCGTTAATCAAAGTGCTTTTTTTCTAAATCTGTATAAAGAAATGAATGAAAATGACAGGTTTGAGCATTTTGCAGAAAATCTCGAACAGCAAAATAGGTTCAAAGAAGTATTTAGAAATTATAACGATTTTATTTCATTAAAACGACAATACAATAGACGAGTTTTTCACGACAAACTTGAATGCCAGTTTATGCGTTCAGACTATAACGAAGAAACATTTCATAAAAACACTGGTGTATTTTCTGAAAAAGAATTGATAAAAAATCAACATTACTATGCGGTTGACAGAGTTTATTTAAACGAACTAAATATGCGACTATGCAAAAAGTGTGGAAAAGAATAACTACCGCCAACACACGTAGCTGTTGCGCAACTCTCTTAAAAAAGTAAATTTTCAAAATCAGTATAAAAAACAACCTCGTTTAAGCACATTTAAGCGAGGTTTATTTTTGGTTTTGAGTTGTAGTCTTCAAAAAACAAGGTGATTAAAAACAAGAATTTCAAGTCATTGAAAGCTGTTTTTAGAGAAGTTGGTGCTTTTGCTTTTGTTTCACTTACAACTCCGGCTTTTGTTTTTGTTTTTTTGGTGATAAACTTCAAGTATTTCTTGAGATTATAGGTTAACGTTGCCATCAAAACGTGTTTGTCGGCTTGTTAGTGCTTGCTTTTTTCTTGCCTATCTACCGAGCAGAATGTTTACTTGGTTTTGCAATTGGAATGACCTTTACTTTTGGTGGTATTAACCACATAGGAAGTTCATAGAGTAAAGCAAATCAACATAGAAAAAACAGAAATAGCACTATTTCTCACATAGATACACTATGTGGAATATATTTCTCAAAAAAAACTAAAAATTCTATACTTCTAGCATGCACTGAGGGATTTAAGTCAATGTCATTAAGTTAAGAGGAAAGAGAAAACATAGCACGCAGATTCAACTGATTTTAACTGATTTTAACTGATTTTTCTGCGAAAATCTGCGAAATCTGCGTGAAAATAAAAAGAGTAATTCCTTACTTAATGACATTGGAATCTAAGTGTGGTAAAAAACAATTTTACCCAATGGGTTACATTATTACCAACAATAAAAAAAGCTTTCTGAACTATTGCTAGAGATCAGAAAGCTTTTTATTTTTTGTAGCTATACTTAATTTACACCAAGAATCTAAATATTGAAAATCTGCTTTGCGACTCTGCGCCTTTGCGTGAAATTGCTCGGAAAAACACTACTCCGTTATATTGAAACTGCCCACATAATAGTTGTTATCCACTTCAAGTGTTGGTTTTTCTGTTGTTCCCAAAGGCAACATTTTCCATTCGTTATTCGGTTCCAAAATTTGTGCAGTGCCATTCAGATAAACTTTTACAGGGAGATTGAAATTGGCCACACTATTCGCCCAACGATATCCCAACTGATTGTTTTTAAAGAAATACTCCAAAGTTGGAATACGCGTATCACGCAAATATTGGTTAAAAACAGGCGTCAAATCTCTGCCAATTTTTTCGCTCAAATAACTCTCAATTTGCTGTGTAGTCACCGTTTGATGGTAAAAAGTGGCATTCAAACCACGCAAGATTTCACGCCATTTTTCGTCATTATTTACCACTTGGCGTAAGGTGTGCAACATATTGGCGCCTTTGTAATACATATCTCCAGAACCTTCATTGTTTACGCCATAGTTACCAATAATTGGTTTATCATTTTCGATGTTTTTTCGAATGCCACGAACGTAAGTGTAGCCCGATTCTTTACCAAAATAATACTCCAAAAACAAACTCTCTGAGTAATTGGTAAAGCTTTCGTGAATCCACATATCCGCGATGTCTTTATAGGTAATGTTGTTCGCAAACCACTCGTGACCAGATTCGTGAATAATGATAAAATCAAACTTCATTCCCCAGCCTGTACCGCTCAAATCGCGTCCTAAATAACCATTTAAGAATTTATTACCATAGGTTACGCTACTTTGGTGCTCCATACCCAAATACGGAGCCTGCACCAACTTGTAGCTGTCCTCATAAAATGGATAAGGACCAAACCAATGCTCAAAAGCCTTCAACATTTTAGGTACCTCTTGAAATTGTTTTTTGGCTTTGTCCAAATCATCACGCAATACGTAATACGTACAATCTAAGTCGCCTTTTTCACCTTTGTATTTCTCAGAAAAAGAGACGTAATCACCAATATTAATATTCACACCATAATTATTGATTGGATTTTTGACCACCCAATGAAAGGTTTTGGTACCATCTTTTTCCTTTTGTACGCTTTGCAAACGCCCGTTAGAAACATCCGTCAAATTCCCGGGAACATTTACACTAATTTTCATTCCCTCATCAACTTCATCATACATATGGTCTTTGTTGGGCCACCAAACACTGGCTCCCAAACCTTGACAAGACGAGGCGATAAACGGATTTCCATTTTTATCCTTTTTCCAAGTAATCCCGCCATCCCACGGCGGATTGACCGCTACTTTTGGTTTTCCGCCATAAAACACCACGATCTCTTTGGTAGTGCCTATTTTTTGAGGAGCCGTTAAAGTAATAAAATACACATTTCCTTCTCGCTTGTAGGTCAACGGTTTTCCATCTTGGGTTACATTGGTAATGGCCATCGGATATTGCAAGTCAATCTGCATCACCGAATTTTCCTGAAGGACTTGGTAGCGAATAGTATTCGACCCCGAAATAGTGCTATCCGCTGGATTCACTTTGATGGATAAGTGATAGTGTTTCAAATCCCACCAAGCACGCTCTTTGGTGACGCTACCTCTAAGACTGTCTTGTCGGGTAAAAGTGGTTTCATTTTTATTCAATAATCCTTGTGCTTTAATCACCGAAAACGAAGTCATCAAAAGAAGGATAGCTATTTTTTTCATGGGGTATAGTTTTTTTCAAAACTACATACTTTTTTAGATTTTGCAGTAAAAAAGAAACAAGAATTCCTTACATAAATTTTTATTTGGAGCAGGAAAAATAGGCATTTCAGCTAGCATCGTCCCGTGATCCGCTATATCTTTTGTAGCCATGGGTTTAAGCCCATCGCTACAAAAGGATGCCGCTCCTCCCGGGGCTAAAAGGAAAAAAGGTTTTGTTTTTGGAAGCATTGTAAAGATTAATTTCTTTTATAGCAACGGATTAAAATCCGTCGCTATAATACATTTCGTTCCTATGAAGCTTTAACCTCATTTTAAAGAGTCGTAGACTCGATACATTTTGTAAGGCTGGACTTTAGTCCAGTTGCAGTTGCTACAATACATTTCGTTCCTATCGAACTTTAACCTCTATTCAAAGAGTCGTAGACTCGATACATTTTGTATGGCTGGACTTTAGTCCAGTTGCAGTTGCTACACTATAGTTCTTTCCTCATGTAACTTTAACCATATTTTAAAAAGTCGTAGACTCGATACATTTGGTAAGGCTGGACTTTAGTCCAGTTGCAACAAACCAATCCTTACTTCTGTCTTCCCTTCAATACTTCTACCACATCATTCAATTGAAACCCTTTGGCTTGCAATAAAATCAAGTAGTGAAAAAGTAAATCGGCGCTTTCGCTCAAGAACAAGTCATCGTTATCATCTTTGGCTTCAATAACCACTTCAACTGCTTCCTCTCCTACTTTTTGAGCAATTTTGTTGATGCCTTTTTCAAACAATGAAGCCACATAACTCTTCTCGGAATCAGAATTTTCACGTCTTGATTTTATAGTAGCTTCAAGTTCTGAAATAAAGCCGTAATTATCTGAATTGGCTTCTTGCCAACAGGTATCAGCGCCAGTATGACAAGTTGGTCCCACTGGTTTTGCCTGAATCAATAAGGTGTCGCCATCGCAATCATTTTTGATGGAAACCAATTCTAAAAAATTACCACTTTCTTCTCCTTTGGTCCACAAACGTTGTTTGGAACGGCTAAAGAACGTTACTTTTTGAGTCTCGATGGTTTTTTGAAGCGATTCTTCGTTCATATAGCCCAACATCAAAACATTTTTTGTTTCAGCATCCTGAATAATCGCTGGAATTAATCCGTGAGCACTTGATATATTTATTTGCATAATTTTTTTATTTAAAATAATTGAAAGATTCAATGATTGAAAAATTGAAAGATTGAAAACGAAAAATAAAAGAGTTTTCTATATTCTATGTTCTACAATCTTACTTCAATTTGGTTATTTTTTAAAGCTTTTTTTAAAGTTTTAATCTCTATTTCTTTGAAATGAAAGACACTAGCAGCCAAAGCCGCATCCGCTCTTCCGTCTATAAAGGTATCCACAAAATGCTGAATGTTTCCAGCACCTCCTGAAGCAATTATAGGAATATTTACTAATTCTGAAAGTTTGGCCAAAGCTTCATTTGCAAAACCTGCTTTTGTGCCATCGTGATTCATCGAAGTAAACAGTATCTCTCCTGCACCGCGTTGTTCTACTTCTTTCGCCCAATCAAACAAGCGGATTTCTGTTGGCACCTTTCCTCCTACCAAATGTACCATCCATTCGCCTTCAATTTGTTTGGCATCGATAGCTACTACGACACATTGACTGCCGAATTTCTGCGCCAAGTCATTAATCAATTGTGGATTTTTCACTGCCGAAGAATTGATAGATACTTTATCAGCACCATTTTGCAGCAACACTTCCACATCTTCCACTGATGAAATTCCACCACCCACCGTAAATGGAATATTGATAGTAGCCGCCACTTTTCGCACCAAGTGAATCAAAGTGCTTCGTCGTTCCTCGGTAGCTGAAATATCCAAAAACACCAATTCATCTGCCCCTTCATCGGAATAGATTTTGGCCAATTCTACTGGGTCACCCGCATCGCGTAAATCGACAAAATTCACCCCTTTTACGGTTCGTCCGTTTTTAATATCCAAGCAAGGTATTATTCTTTTTGTTAACATCGTCTAGTTATTTCACAGAGTATCGCGAAGATTTCACAGAGCCACACAAAGGTTTTGGAGTTTCTTTGTGTTTTACTTTGCGCATCTTTGCGAAAAAAATCTATTGGTTCAAAATATAATATTCTAGTTGTTTCAGCGTGATTCTTCCTTCATAAATCGCTTTCCCGATAATGGTTCCTTCACAACCTAATTCCGCTAATTTAGGCAATTCATCAAAAGTAGAAATCCCTCCAGAAGCAATCAACTTTATCTCGCCTCTCGACTTCGTTCGAGGTGACATGCTCGATATAACACCACATTGATTCAATATTTTTTGGTACAAATCAAAACTCGGTCCTTCTAACATTCCATCTTTGGCGATATCGGTGCAAATCACGTACTGAATACCTTTGCTTTGATAGTCTTGAATAAATGGAATCAAATCTTCATCGGAATCCTCCAACCAGCCAGAAACAGCCACTTTTTCATTGTTGGCATCTGCTCCCAAAATGATTTTATCCGAACCGTATTCAGCAATCCATTTCTCAAAAATGGCTCGATTTTTTACGGCTATGCTTCCTCCTGTGATTTGGTTGGCACCACTTTCGAAAGCAATTTTTAAATCGGCATCGGATTTCAAACCACCACCAAAATCAATTTTCAATTTCGTTTTAGTAGCTATTTGTTCCAAGATTTTATAATTGACAATTTGGCTCGACTTGGCTCCATCCAAATCTACTAAGTGCAAATACTCAATTCCGTGTGCCTCGAATGATTTAGCGACTTCTAGTGGATTTTCATTATAAATAATTTTGGTATCGTAGTCCCCTTTGGACAAACGCACACATTTTCCTTCGATGATATCT
>CAUPCW010000136.1:0-7157 GCA_963509895.1 uncultured Flavobacterium sp. | reverse complement strand
TTGTAGGCACCATTGTATTCAGCAACTTCTTCACCCATTAAGTATATGGACTCATCGCGACGCATTTCTTCACTCATCGCTTCGCAAATCGCCTCTCTAAATTGTATCGTTCTCATATTATAATATCTATGTGTGTTTTTTTCGAACAGCAAAAATAAATATTTTAAACTACTTTAAAGCATAAAATAGGTTTAAAATTATTAGGACCTAATTACTTCGTCAGTTCGCTTTGCTCGTGTCCAGCTATCCGTTATATCTCTAGTGGTCTCGTTAAAAAAACGAGGCCACTAGAGGATGACGCTACTATCTGGGCTAGGAAAATAGGAACGAATGACACGTTCGTTTTTACAACAAGCAGGTATTTAAAACAAATAAAAATGAATTTGTTAAAAAGAAAGCAAATGCAACCAATAATAAAACCTGATCCTCTGTTTTATTATAAGTTTAACAAGAGAATATTCCGTATCGAGCGAAATCGAAATAGTTTTGAAAAAATATTATGCATGCATAGTAAATATTCCAATTATTATTTTAAATTTGTAAAGCTTTATCAAAAAAAATAAGTCTTATGAAAATATTAGTTTGCATCAGTCACGTTCCTGATACTACTTCAAAAATCAATTTCGTTAACGGTGATTCAGAATTCGACACCAATGGCGTTCAGTACGTTATCAATCCAAATGACGAATTTGGATTAACTAGAGCTATCTGGTTTCAAGAGCAACAAGGAGCAACGGTTACGGTTGTAAATGTTGGTGGACCAGACACAGAACCTACTTTAAGAAAAGCATTAGCTATTGGAGCCAACGAAGCAATTCGCGTAAATGCCAATCCAACGGATGGTTTCTTCGTAGCCAAACAATTGGCAGAAGTAATTAAAAATGGTGGATACGATTTAGTAATCGCCGGAAAAGAATCTTTAGATTACAACGGAGGAATGGTTCCTGGAATGATTGCAGGTATCCTTGGTTTCAACTTTTTGAATTCTTGTGTAAATGTAACTGTTGATGGAAATGCAGTAACAGCATCTAGAGAAATCGATGGTGGAAAAGAAACTGTAGCTACCACTTTGCCATTAATCATTGGAGGTCAAAAAGGATTAGTTGAGGAGAAAGATTTGCGTATTCCAAACATGAGAGGAATTATGACCGCAAGAACAAAAGCGTTAACTATTTTAGAGCCTGTAGCTGCAAATGTTGCTACTAAAGCAGTTAAATTTGATAAACCAGCTCCAAAATCAGCCGTTAAATTAGTAACAGCGGATAATTTGGATGAACTAATCAGTTTATTACACAACGAAGCTAAAGTAATTTAGTATTCAGTTATCAGTTTTTAGTGTTCCGCTTAAAAATCTAAAATAATTCAGTTTTTAGTTTCTATTTTCAGTTGTAAAACTTTAAATATTAAACTTTTAACTTTTAAACAAAAAAAAATCATGTCAATACTAATATACGCAGAATCTGCAGAAGGAAAATTTAAAAAAGTAGCACTAGAATTGGCTTCTTATGCGAAAAAAGTAGCCGAAAGCTTAGGCACAACAGTAACTGCTGTTACTGTAAACGCGGGAGATGTTTCGGAACTATCAAAATACGGAGTAGACAAAGTTTTAAAAGTAACCAATAGTCAATTGGATGCTTTTTCAGCAAAAGCATACGCCGATGTAATCAAGCAAGCTGCTCAAAAAGAGAATGCAAAAGTTGTTGTGCTATCTTCTACAACAGATAGCATTTATTTGTCATCATTGGTAGCAGTAGGCTTAGAAGCTGGTTTTGCCTCAAATGTTGTAGGTTTACCATTAAGTACTACACCATTTCAAGTAAAAAGAACTGCTTTTTCCAACAAAGCGTTTAATACAACTGAAATTACCACAGAAGTTAAAGTTTTAGGAATTGCTAAAAATTCTTACGGTATTTTTGAAAATGCAAGTTCGTTAACAGAAGAAGATTTTAATCCAACAATCGATGCTAACGACTTTGGAGTAAAAGTAACAGCTGTTGAAAAAAGTTCAGGAAAAATTTCTATTGCCGATGCTGATATTGTGGTGTCAGCAGGACGCGGAATGAAAGGTCCAGAAAATTGGGGAATGATAGAAGAATTGGCAGGTGTTTTAGGCGCAGCAACCGCTTGTTCAAAACCAGTATCTGATTTAGGATGGAGACCTCACGGAGAACACGTAGGACAAACAGGAAAACCAGTGGCTACTAATTTATACATTGCGGTAGGTATTTCTGGAGCGATTCAACATATTGCGGGGATTAACTCTTCAAAAGTAAAAGTAGTGATCAATAGCGATCCAGAAGCACCTTTCTTTAAAGTTGCTGATTATGGAATTGTTGGCGATGCTTTTGAAATTGTGCCTCAATTAATTGAAAAATTCAAAGCTTTTAAAGCACAACAATCATAGCTCTTAGTGCTCTTCTTTTAGTACAAAAGATCATAAATCAGCTATTAGTTAACGCTAGGAAAACAACTAATTTCTATGGACTAGCAACTAAGTACTAATTTAAATCACAATAAGGCTACCTAAAAACAAGATAATTGTATCTTTGCTTTAGGTAGCTCTTTTTTTTATGCCTTTTTTTGATTAAAATTGCACCTTTAAAAAACCGAATAACTAGCAAAATCAATAGTTGTTTTTTTCCATAAAAAAATCCATGAGCTTAGTAAAATTAACCATAAAAGGAATATCATACAGTCAAACACAAAACGGAGCTTATGCTTTAATTTTGAACGAAGTGGATGGCGAGCGAAAATTACCAATTGTTATTGGAGCTTTTGAAGCGCAGTCAATTGCTATTGCACTAGAAAAAGAAATTAAACCACCACGCCCTTTAACGCATGATTTATTTAAAAATTTTGCTGAACGCTTTGACATTGTTGTCAAACAAGTGATCATTCACAAATTAGTCGATGGTGTGTTTTACTCAAGTATCATCTGTGAAAGAGATAAAATAGAAGAAATTATTGATGCCAGAACCTCAGATGCCATTGCTTTGGCGCTTCGATTTAATGCCCCTATTTTTACCTATAAAAATATTTTGGATAAAGCGGGAATTTTTTTAAAATCAAACCCCAACCCAACAGATGCAGATGCTGAAGAAATTGACAATATCCTCTCCAATCCACAAACATTTGGTCATGGAGAAGAAACCAATCAATCTGGCCCTACCTACGCTAATCATAGCTTACAGGAACTGAACGAACTCTTAGAACAAGCCGTAGCGAATGAAGATTATGAAAAAGCCGCCAAAATAAGAGACGAAATATCCAAACGCTAAGCAATAATTACTATTTCGCACTAAAAATACACAAAAAAAGTAACTGATATTATTGCGCCTATTTAACTGTATTCCTATGAAACTACAACAACTTATTTTTGGCTTTGCACTACTTTTAGCGCAAGTTACTTTGGCGCAAGATTACTATTTACATTGTGGATCTTTATTAGACACAAAATCAGGAAAATTGCTTTCGAATAAAACTATCGTAGTTGCTAAAAACAAAATAATAAAAATACAAGAAGGTTTTGTATCCAAAGCCAATCCAAACGATATTGAAGTTGACTTAAAAAATAAATTTGTTTTACCTGGATTAATTGACCTTCATGTTCATATTGAAGGAGAACTAAATTCAAAGAGCTACGTTTCAAAATATATTGATAACGAAGCTGATGTCGCTTTTCAAGCTGTGAATTGTGCCGAAATCACATTACTAGCAGGCTTTACTACCGTTAGAGATTTAGGAGGGACAGGAGTTAATGTTTCGCTACGAAATGCCATCAACAAAGGATTAATCAAAGGACCAAGAATTTACACTGCAGGAAAAGCTATTGCCACAACAGGAGGTCATGCCGACCCAACAAACGGAAGCAATAGAAAACTAGTAGGCGATCCAGGACCCCATGAAGGCGTGATCAATTCGCCAGAAGACGCTGTAAAAGCAGTTAGAGAACGCTATAAAGAAGGAGCCGATGTAATTAAAATCACTGCAACTGGAGGAGTCTTAAGTGTAGCCAAAAGTGGAAAAAATCCACAATTCTCTATAGAAGAAATAAAAGCAATTACCGCAACGGCCAAAGATTATAATATGCTAACCGCTGCACATGCTCATGGAGATGAAGGTATGCAAAGAGCCATATTAGGAGGAATTAAAACCATTGAACATGGCACTTTTATGAGTGACGAAACTATGGAACTCATGAAAAAACACGACACCTATCTGGTACCAACACTTACAGCTGCTAAGGAAGTGGAAAAAAATGCAGAAGTACCAGGATTTTACCCTGAAATAGTTGTGCCTAAAGCTCGTGAAGTAGGGCCACAAATTAAAGCAACCTTTGCCAAAGCCTATAAAAAAGGGGTAAAAATTGCCTTTGGAACCGATGCTGGTGTATTTCCACACGGAATTAATGGCAAAGAATTTGGCTATATGGTAGAAGCTGGAATGCCTGAAATAGAAGCCATTCAAGCTGCAACCATAACCAATGCTCAATTACTTGGAATTGACAAAGAGGCTGGTCAATTAAAAGAATCCTTTTGGGCTGATATTATCGCAGTAAATGAGAATCCACTCAGGAATATCAAAACACTTGAAGAGATTTCTTTTGTAATGAAAGACGGGAAAATTTATAAAAAACAATAATACAAGGGCTTCATACTATGAAACAATACCATGACTTAGTTAAGCACGTTTTGGAAAGCGGCACACAAAAAGGAGATAGAACAGGAACGGGTACCAAAAGTGTATTTGGCTATCAAATGCGTTTTGATTTAGCCGAAGGATTTCCAATGGTAACCACCAAAAAGCTACATTTGAAATCAATCATACATGAGTTATTGTGGTTTTTAAAAGGAGAAACTAACATTGCTTACCTGCAAGAGCACGGAGTAAAAATATGGGACGCATGGGCAGACAGCAATGGAGATTTAGGTCCCGTTTATGGCCATCAATGGCGCAATTGGAACACTGAAGAAATTGATCAAATCTCCGACCTAATTAAGGAACTAAAAACCAATCCCAATAGCAGAAGATTATTAGTCTCAGCATGGAATCCGTCAGTATTACCAGATACTACAAAATCTTTTGAAGAAAATGTAGCCAACAACAAAGCGGCATTACCTCCATGTCATGCTTTTTTTCAATTTTATGTAGCTGACGGTAAACTTTCTTGTCAATTGTATCAACGCAGTGCCGATATTTTCTTAGGAGTGCCTTTTAACATTGCGTCATATGCCTTATTAACACTTATGATAGCGCAAGTTTGTGACTTAACTCCTGGCGAATTCATACATACATTTGGCGATGCTCACATCTATAATAATCATTTTGAACAAATAGAATTGCAACTCTCAAGAGAGCCAAGACCATTACCAACAATGACGTTAAACCCCAATGTAAAAGATATCTTTGCTTTTACCTATGAAGATTTCACTTTAGAGAATTATGACCCGCATCCTACGATAAAAGGAAGCGTTGCTGTATAAAAAAACCGCTTTATAGCGGTTTTTTTATACTATTTATAAAGCCAAAACAGAATTTTCGGCACCAGCGTAATCATTCCATTTTAAACCATCAGCTTCAGGGTCGTTTAGGTAAGCACCATCAATCAAATACTTAAATTCATACGAAGAATCTTTAGGCAAATCGAAAATACCTTTAAAGGTACCATTTTTCAATTTAGATAAAGTACCCTCTTCTACATTCCAATTATTAAAATCACCAACTACTGCAGCAGAACTTGCTTCTTTTGCTAAAATAGAAAAAGTCACCTTACATACTGGTTTCGTTTTTACAAATTGCTTTTTAATAGCCATAACATTATGATTTTTAGATTTTTAATACAAAGAAAGCAAATTTAACAACATACGCCATATCATGATATAACTTTTTAGAGTTAACACAAATCATTGTTAAAAAAAAACAAAAACAATAATTTTATAGGGGATAAAAATTCAAATTCAAAATTTTAAAATCACTCCGAATAAGTTTAACAATGTAGATAGCACCTTGAATTAAAAATAAATTTTATCTTTATCTACAAAAAAAAGCAAAATGGATCAGGCCACACACGAACAATACGAATATGCCAGACGAAGAATAAAGCAAAAAAAAAGGTTATATTTTCACTTTGTGCTTTTTTCATTGGCTAGCATTTTTTTATTTATTGCGCATCGTTTTTTCAATATTGGCATTGAAAACAGTTGGTGCATTTGGATCATTACCTTTTGGTCCTTCTTATTTGTACTCCATTTTATCAAAGTATTCATAACAGATCGGTTCATGGATAAAAATTGGGAGAGAGATCAAATTGATCGATTAGTAGCTTTACAGCAAAAAAAAATAAGCCAATTACAACATCAAATTGAAAATAAAACCAAATAAAAAAACCATGATTACACTTATTGCAGCTGTGGCTGATAATCTTGCGTTAGGCAAAAACAACGATTTGATTTGGCATCTACCTAATGATTTTAAAAGATTCAAAGCAATAACTTCAGAACACTACATTATTATGGGGCGAAAAACTTTTGAAAGTTTCCCAAAACCACTACCCAACAGAACACACGTTATCATTACTCGACAAAAAAATTACCATCCAGAAGGCTGCATTGTAGTAGACTCTATCGAAAAAGCCATTGAAGCTTGTCCTAAAACAGAAACTGTTTTTGTGATTGGTGGGGGAGAAATATACAATCTAGCGATGCCTTATGCTGATGAGTTGGACATCACTCGAGTGCATCACCATTTTGAAGCGGACACGTTTTTTCCAGAAATTGACCCCAATACATGGCAACTGTCACAATCTGAAAAGCATTACAAAGACGAAAAACATCTTTATGATTATAGCTTTGAAACCTATTCCCCAATTCAATAATCAATTCGTATATAACCAAAAAAAACATCCTTTTCAGGATGTTTTTTAGTTTGTAAAAGAGATGATCTTGTTAATGACTTATTCTAGAAACAGAATTTGAGACAACAATATTAAAATACCAATAAACAATATTGATCCAGAAACTGAAATAATAATGTTTGATATTTTTTTTGAGTAAAACTCAAAGTAGCCTTTAATACCAAATACCACAAAGATACTAAAGACCAAAAAAATTAAAATTTCCAAAAACAAATTTAATCCTAAGAACGTATTTTGCGCTTCA
>CAUPCW010000135.1:0-7230 GCA_963509895.1 uncultured Flavobacterium sp. | reverse complement strand
TTTACTGCTTTAATACCTAGTTGCGCTAGGGCTTCGTTCATTCCGAATTGAGTTGCTATTGTTGTCATTGTAACTTTTTTAGTTAAAATTGTTATATTTTTTCGTAAAGATAGTATTTAGATGCAAATTTCAAAGAAGTGTCCCTAGTTAAAATTAGTAAACACCAAAAAATCAAGACTTTCTGTACATAAGCGAACTTATGAATTGCCGTAAAAGTAACCTAAATCGTAAAATTAAGATGGATTTCACTTAAAAAAAACACCCATTTTCAGCAGAAGCCGTACTTTTAACCTTTAAATTTCAATGCAGAAAAGATGAGAAAAGTGTTGGGTTTGTTACTGCTATTTTTTGTGAGCACATTAGTTTCTTTTGGACAAAAGACGAAACCCGTTTTTGAGGTGGTGCCTTTGGGAGTATATGGCGGAATCGATGAACGTAATTTATCAGCCTATTTAGTGGCTTCTTACGGAACAAAGGAATACGTTTGTTTAGATGCCGGAACCATTCATTCGGGCATTGAAAAAGCAATTGAAAAAGGTACTTTTTCTGTGCCGTCGAGTACTGTTTTGCGCCAATACATCAAAGGCTATTGTATTTCACACGCTCATTTGGACCACGTGTCGGGATTGATTATCAATTCGCCCGCCGACTCGACCAAAACCGTTTACGCGATAGCTCCTGCTATGAAAATGATGCAAAACCATTATTTTAACGATGCGACTTGGGCGAATTTTGGCGATGACGGTTTGGGGAAACCCTTAAAAAAATACCATTTCGAAACCCTTTCTTTTGGAAAAATCCTACCCATTTCGAATACTTCAATGACGGTGCAAGCGTTTCCGTTGAGTCACGTAAATCCCTACGAAAGCACAGCTTTTTTAATCAAAAAAGACAACAATGCGGTCTTGTATTTAGGCGATACAGGACCTGACTCCGTAGAAAAAACTACAAACCTAGCCGACCTTTGGAAGGCCATCGCGCCCTTGATTCAAAAACAAGAGTTGAAAGGTATTTTGATAGAAGTTTCATTTCCTAACGAACAACCCGATGCGTTCCTATTCGGACATTTAACGCCTCAACATTTGTTGAAAGAAATGCAGGTTTTAGCAGCACTCACAGGGAAAGAAGCCTTGCAAAAATGCAAAATCATCATTACCCATTTGAAACCTCCTGCTGCTTCCATCCAAAAAATAAAGCAGCAATTAGCGGCTCCAAACGATTTAGGATTGACTTTTGTTTTTCCTGAACAAGGGGTGCGTATGGAGTTGTAATTTATTATTGAAAAAAATGAAACATATAAGACATCTAAGTTTTTGTTTCTATTTTTTTGAACCATAGAAGGCATTTAAGGTCATTTAAGTTTCGCTTAAATCCGTACTATGGTAAAAAGCTTAACCGCAAAGTTCGCAAGGGTTTACGCAAGGGACGCAAAGTGAAAGAGTATTGCTTTGTGTAAAAAATTTAACCACTAAGGACACAAGGTTTTGCACTAAGTTCGCAAAAGAAGCTATAAAAACTTTGTGCTTCTTCGTGACTTATTTGTGTTGCTTCGTGGTAAAAAAACCGCAATGTTCACAAAGTAAACTCTTCAATGATCTTAAATGCCTTATATGGTTCAAAAACAGTAGCATAATTCACAAAGAATGCAAAACTTCAATGACTTATATGTTTTAAAAAATTTAGTCCAACGCTTATTTCTTCCCTATAAATCTAGAATCAGTATCCATCACGGTGCCACAATTTTGGCAAGTACGCAACGCCTCAGAACTATAGAAATGTTGAAAATGAGGCAGAAAATCTTTTTCAATGTTGTGGAGTTCAAAATAGACTTCGTGTAATTTATGATTACAAGACTCACAATGCCAAAGCAAACCATCAGTAAAGCCCAATCCGGCTCTTTTGCGTTCAATGACTAGTCCAATAGAACCTTCGGAACGTACAGGTGAGTGCGGAATTTTAGCGGGATGCAAATACATGTCTCCTGCATGTAGTTCCATTTCTTTGCGCTGTCCTTCTTCTTGAATGATGACTTTTATACTGCCTTCGAGTTGGTAAAACAGCTCTTCCGTTTCGTTGTAGTGGTAATCTTTTCGGGCATTCGGACCCGCCACAATCATCACGATATAGTCACCAGAATCAACATAAAGATTCTTGTTGCCAACGGGTGGTTTTAATAACTCACGGTTATCTTGAATCCATTGGTTGAGGTTGAAGGGTTTTGCTATGGCCATTGTTTTTGTGCTAAAATTGGAAAGGCTAAGATAAGGAAAAGGCTTGACTTTTGAATCGTTGAGGGTTTTAGAACTGGCTATTCAATTTAACATCTATCTTATTAGGGGTTACCCGATTAGTTTTTTTTCGTTAAAAATAGACAATGAAACCATAAAAACAGTATTTTTGATACTATCAAATGATACTATCATAATGAAGCCACCCTACGATATTACGCCAGATATTTTGCGATTAATTGCTTCTATTTCAACTAAAATAGGAGAGGTTAATGCCAAATATCTAGTGAAACAAAGTCCAACATTAAGAAAGCAAAATCAAATAAAAACGATTCATTCTTCCCTTAGTATTGAAGGGAATACCTTGTCTGAATCACAGATTACGGCAATTCTTGAAAACAAGAGAGTGATAGGTCCCGAGAAAGATATTGTAGAGGTGATAAACGCTTTAGAAGTCTATAAAAAAATCCGTTCCTTTAAGTATCATTCCAATAAAGATTTTCTAAAAGCTCATCAAATGTTGATGAAAGGATTGGTCGATAATCCAGGGAAATATCGAACAAAAGGTGTGGGTATTGTAAAAGGAACTCAGGTAGAACATATTGCTCCTCCCTACGAGAATTTACCTTTTTTGATGCAAGATTTGTTTCATTATTTAAAAGACACTTCAGAATTGACGCTCATCAAAAGTTGTGTTTTTCATTATGAGATGGAATTTATTCATCCTTTTATGGACGGAAATGGTAGAATGGGGAGATTATGGCAAACCATTATCTTAATGAATGACTATCCGATATTTGAATTCTTGCCTTTTGAATCACTTATTGCTAAAAACCAAGAAGCTTATTACAAAGCATTGTCTACCTCTGATAAAGAAGGGAAATCAACTGCCTTTATTGTTTACATGCTTCAAATTATTGAAGTTTCATTGGCTGAATTACTTGTAAATAGTAACCGAAAATTAAATGAAACCGAACGATTGGAATTATTTTTGGAACGACCCATAACGGTATTTTCTAGGAAAGATTACTTGAAGTTTTTTTCTGAATTATCTACAGCTACTGCAAGTAGAGACTTAAAAAACGGAATTTTAAAAGGCTTAATCACTAAAGAAGGAGATAAGAAAAATACCATTTATCAAAAAAGCGCTGCTGATTTTCCTCCTATTTCCCTTCTTTAATCAAATAGACATACACAGGAAAATGATCGCTGTACCCAACTTCGGTTAGGGAATGCCTGAGCGGATAGCCTTTGAATTTTCCTTGAGTTTGAATGAGGTAATTCCGCTGGAATATGCCCGCTTTCCAAAACTGCCAATTCGAATAATCCGAACTGAGCCAAGTTCCTGTAAGCATAAGTTGGTCAAAAACATCCCAAGCATCTTGGTGTGCAATCGTACCCAATCCTTTGCTCAAAAAAGCTTCAAACGGATTGAAGATTTCGTGTGGTGCTACCGCTGTTTTTCTTCCTTTGGCACCCAAAGCCACCTTTATGCTCTTGTTATGAGGCCCATCGTTAAGGTCGCCCATCGTAATGATTTTTGCATTGACATTGAGTTGTTGTAGCGAATCGATGATTTTCTTGTTTAGTTTTCCTGCGGCTTCTCGGTAGGCGCTTGTTTTTTGCTCGCCACCCGAACGAGAAGGCCAGTGATTGACAAGGAGATGGATTTCTTCCCCTTCCAAATAACCACTAACGAGCAATTGGTCTCGAGTGTAAATTCTTTTGGTTGGTGCTAAAATAGGAACATCATCTTCTGTTTTTTCAGCCAATGATGTAGCAGTATTGTTTTTTTTAGGTTCTGGAGTAGCATTCAAATACAAGGGAATCGAACTGAAGTTTGTGGGTCGAAACCATTTTTTTCGGTATAACAAAGCCACATCAATGCCTCGCTTGTCGGGCGAATCAAAGTGAATGATGCCATATTCGGCTTCTTGTAGTTGGGATTGTTGAATCAAATCTTCGAGTACGGCTCGGTTTTCGATTTCACATCCGCCGATAAAAGTGGGCAATTCTTTGTTTTCGGGTGTGCCAATTTCTGAAAGGACTTGTGCCAAATGATGGAGTTTGGTTTGATATTTTGTTTGCGTCCATCGTTGCAAACCATCGGGTGTCCATTCTTCATCAAAAGTTTCGGGGTCGTTGATGGTGTCAAAAAGGTTTTCAAAATTGTAAAACGCAACCGTATGTATTTTGAATTTTTTGGTTTGTGAAAATAGAGGAGATGTTCCCAAAGCAAGCAAGAGTCCAAAAATCAACCAGTTATACTTCATATATATTATACTAAAATCGCTACAAGTAAAGTTAAGGGATTTCGATTAGAAACCGCTACATATTTTAGGATTTGCCTATATTTGTTTTTTAACTCAGTTTTGAAACTATTGAAATCCAATTTAAACATTATTACAAATCGACAAGCAAAAGCCAATAGCAAAGGTCATTTTTTATGGCAAGCTTTGTTTTTTGTTTTTGTATGCTCGATTACTAACAGTCAAGCTCAAAAAAAGATGATTACACCACCAGTACTTCAAAAAGGAGATACCGTTGCCATTGTGGCTACCGCTCGAAAAAATATCGAAGATAATTTACAACCTACTATCGATTTGCTGCACAGTTGGGGACTCGAAGTGGTGATTGGAAGCACCATTGGTTTAGACCAAAATCAATTGGCGGGAACGGATGCGCAACGTGCTGCCGATTTTCAAAAGCAAATGGACAATCCTAATATTAAAGCCATTTGGTGCGCTCGTGGTGGCTACGGAACGGTAAGAATGATTGATTTATTGGATTTTTCTACTTTCAAAAAGCATCCTAAATGGATTGTAGGCTTTAGCGATGTAACTGTTTTGCACAATCATTTGAATACGTTGGGCTACAAAACCATACACGGAACAATGCCCGTGAGTATTCCTAGAACCGCTCCTGAATCGATTGCTACTTTGTACAAAGCCTTGTTTGGACAACCATTAGCTTACACTATTGAACCTACTGCAATGAATCGTTTGGGCAAAGCCAAAGGGGAATTGGTAGGCGGGAATTTATCGATTTTGTATAGTTTGTTTGGTTCGCCTTCTGCTATTGATTGTTCGGATAAAATTCTTTTTATCGAAGATTTAGATGAGTATTTGTACCACATCGACCGTATGATGATGAACCTAAAACGCAACGGTTGTTTGGAAAGCATCAAAGGAATTATCGTGGGCGGTATGACCAAAATGAAAGATAATGATATTCCTTGGGGCAAAAATGCGCTTGAAATTATTGAAGATGTAACCAAATCCTATACTATTCCTGTGGTGTATAATTTTCCTGCGGGACATATCAAGGACAATCGCGCTTTGATTTTGGGAAACACCATTACACTTGAAGTCACGGCTAAAGGAACTACTGTGGTTTTTGAATAGTCTTTGGGTTTTAACATAGAAGTCATGTAAGTTTCTATTTTTTATTGAACCATATAAGGTGTTGAAGAGCATATAAGTTGGGTTTGAAAATAGTCTTTGGGTTGAAACATAGAAGTCATCTAAGTTCTATTTTTTATTGAACCATTTAAGCCATTAAAGAGCATATAAGTTGGGTTTGAAAATAATACTTTGGTTTAACCACTAAGTTCACAAAGGTTTGCACAAGGTTCACGAAGAAAGATGGTTTACTTTTACTCGGGTAATTCAAAATAATGAGTGTTATTAAATGACCTTCAATGCCTTATATGGTTCAAAAACTGATTACACATTGAAATAGTGAGAATGATTATTGTCAAAATCATCAATTGCATCCTGCTTTAGCGGGATGTTTTTTAATGAGAATCTAGAAAGGCTTTAGCCAAAATTATTCCTTGTTTTGGCTAAAGCCTGATGTGGGTTTGCATTATAATGAATGGGCTAAAGCCTATTCCAATTCAAATCTTAAATGATCTTAAATGCCTTTTATGGTTCAATAAAAAAAATAGCTAAAATCTTATATGGTTCAAAAACTGATTACACATTGAAATAGCGAGAATGATTATTGTCAAAATTATCAATTGCATCCTGCTTTAGCGGGATGTTTTTTAATGAGAATTTAGAAAGGCTTTAGCCAAAATTATTCCTAGTTTTGGCTAAAGCCTGATGTGGGTTGCATTGTAATGAATGGGCTAAAGCCTATTCCAATCTTAAATGACCTTCAATGCCTTATATGGTTCAATAAAAAATAGCTAAAATTTTATATGGTTCAAAACTGATTACACATTGAAATAGCGAGAATAATTATTGTCAAAATCATCAATTGCATCCTGCTTTAGCGGGATGTTTTTTAATGTTAATTTAGAAAGGCTTTAGCCAAAATTATGTTGTATTTTGGCTAAAGCCTGATGTGGGTTTGCATTGTAATGAATGGGCAAAAGCCTATTCCAATTCAAATCTTAAATGACTTTCAATGTCTTAAATGGTTCAATAAAAAGTAACTGAAATCTTATATGTTTAATATTTCAAAAGGATTTTAATTTAAAATATGGCAGCACATAACGAATTAGGAAAACTAGGCGAGGAGCTAGCGGTTGATTTTCTGAAAAAAGAAGGATACACGATTTTAGCAACGAATTGGATTTTTCAGAAGGCCGAGATCGATATTTTGGCTCAAAAAGAAGATATTTTGGCCGTTGTTGAGGTCAAAACACGGTCTTCTATCGAGTTTGGATTGCCTCAAGACTTTGTAAAACCAAAAAAAATCCAATTATTGGTAAAAGCTGTCGATGCTTATGTGACCCTCAACGAAATCGATGTAAATGTACGATTTGACATTATTGCGATCCATAAAGAGAAGGAATCCTTTGCTATTGAACACCTTACCGACGCTTTTTATCATTTTTAATCAAAAAAAAATTGATGTTATATTTGTAACAAATTGTTTTTTATTTATATTTGCAAAGAGATTTAACACATTTTGTCAGTTAAATCTAATCTTTCTCTAAAAAAATTAAAAATGTATTTGTTATGAAAACTGTTTCTTCAATTGTTGAAAATTA
>CAUPCW010000134.1:0-7274 GCA_963509895.1 uncultured Flavobacterium sp. | reverse complement strand
TTATAGCAATTACCTTTTCCTCGCTTAATTTTAAAATACATTTTTTATTATGGCTTATTTATTTACGTCAGAGTCTGTAAGTGAAGGACATCCAGACAAAGTTGCTGATCAAATTTCAGACGCATTAATTGATAACTTTTTGGCATTTGATGCAGACTCTAAAGTAGCTTGTGAAACTTTAGTAACTACGGGTCAAGTAATTTTGGCTGGTGAAGTAAAATCAAATACGTACTTAGATGTACAACAAATTGCTCGTGAAGTAATTCGTAAGATTGGATACACTAAAAGTGAATATATGTTTGAAGCCAATTCTTGTGGTATTCTTTCGGCTATTCACGAACAATCAGCTGACATTAATCAAGGGGTTGACAGAGCTAGTAAAGAAGAGCAAGGAGCAGGTGACCAAGGAATGATGTTTGGTTACGCTACTAACGAAACCGAAAACTACATGCCATTGGCACTTGATTTATCTCATAAATTACTACAAGAATTAGCGATTTTAAGACGTGAAAACAACGAAATCACGTATTTGCGTCCTGATGCTAAGTCTCAAGTAACTTTAGAATACAGTGATGATAACAAACCTACTCGTATCGATGCGATTGTGATCTCTACACAACATGACGATTTTGATGAAGAAACTGCTATGTTAGCTAAAATCAAAAAAGATATTGTTGCCATTTTGATTCCAAGAATTATCGCCAAAAATCCAGAACACGCTCATTTATTCAATGATAAAATCCAATACCACATCAACCCAACAGGAAAATTCGTTATTGGAGGTCCTCACGGAGATACTGGTTTAACTGGAAGAAAAATAATCGTAGACACTTACGGTGGAAAAGGCGCTCACGGTGGTGGTGCATTCTCAGGTAAAGATCCAAGTAAAGTAGACCGTAGCGCAGCTTATGCCACTCGTCATATTGCTAAAAACTTAGTAGCTGCTGGTGTAGCTGACGAAATTTTAGTACAAGTTTCTTACGCGATTGGTGTAGCTAAACCAATGGGGATTTTCATCGAAACCTACGGAACTTCAAAAGTGAATTTGACTAACGGTGAAATCGCTAAAAAAGTAGAAGAAATTTTCGATATGCGTCCTTACTTCATCGAACAACGATTGAAATTAAGAAACCCTATTTATAGCGAAACTGCAGCTTACGGACACATGGGACGTACTCCTGAAACCGTAACCAAAACTTTCTCTGCTCCAGGCGGATTAACAAAAACGGTTACTGTAGATTTGTTTACTTGGGAAAAATTAGATTTTGTAGATCAAGTAAAAGCTGCTTTTGGATTGTAAGATCAAATTACTGCTTTTCAAAATATAATTATCATTGTATAGTTCTAAGCCCCGATTTAAGAAGTCGGGGCTTTTCTTTTGGCTTTTATTGTATTTTTTCTTTAATTAGTGGTAACAATTCTATCCTATGGCAAATTTTCCTTCGCTTCAAAACGTATTTAATGCTACACGAAATACGATTCAACGCTTCCCTTTAGAGACAATTACAACCTTTACAGGATCTATTTTCGCTATCTTTCTTATCTCAAATGAATATCGCGATCCAAACACTGCATTTTACACCAAAGCCATTCTCTCAAGTTTATTGTGCTTAGTAGCCTTCCTTTCAGTAAGTCTATATTTTTCCGCAAGCAGAAAGAGCGACATGTACCGATTACTTGCGAGTTTAATTTTAGGTGGACTTGCTATTTCTTTTGTCTATAGTTTTGAGGATGACATTTCTGAAGTAGAAGCGCAACAGTTTTTAGTGCTTAGTATTGCACTACACTTACTGGTTTCATTTGCTGGATTTATACCCAAAAAATACCATCAAGAAGAGTTTTGGGAATTTAATAAACAATTTTTTCTAAGAATTATTACCGCCGGTTTGTATAGCAATGTCCTTTATGCAGGGCTGGCATTGGCCATAGTCGCTGTAAAAGAACTTTTCGATCTTGAGCTTGACGAAAAGATATTTGGTTACCTTTTTATTGCCATTGCCGGACCATTCAATACCCTGTTTTTTTTGAATGGAGTTCCTGATATACAAAACTCAAAAAACACATTAGCGCTTAGTTACCCTATTGGTCTCAAGAAATTCACACAATATGTACTGTTGCCATTAATCAGCCTTTATTTGATTATTCTGCTTTGTTATGAGGCAAAAATCATATTTACTTTATCGTTACCCATTGGCTGGGTTTCGTATTTGGTTTTAGTTTTTGCTATTATAGGTATTTTATCTTTTTTACTAGTACATCCCATCGCCACGTCGGCGGGTAACTTGTGGATGCAATCCTTCAATCGCTGGTTCTATTACTTATTAATTCCATTATTAGGCTTGTTGTTTTGGGCAATTTTATACCGAATCTACAGCTACGGATTTACCCATGAACGCTATTATGTATTGCTCTTATCCATTTGGCTTGCCATTGTGGTTGGGTATTTTTTGGTAAATAAACAACCTAAAATTAAATTTATTCCGATTAGTATGTGTATCGCTGCATTTTTCTCAATTGCTGGTCCACAAAGCGCTGATAACATTTCTAAAATAAGTCAACTAAGAAGATTTGATGCCTACATTCAGCAATTAGAAAAACAGAAACTAGGGTTTGACGCTGAAAAAGACCTAAGTTCTATAGTTAATTTTTTACAAGAAAACTACACCGTAAAAGTATTACTACCTTATACAAAAGACAAATTGACTGCATTGATTGCCAAAAACAAAAAACCAAGTGCGCCCGAAATCATGAAGGCTCTCGGTGCAACCTATAGATACCAAAATGATGGCATAAGTAAAAAGCAGACTTACTTTTACTATACTTTTAATGACAACAATGCACATAGCATCGAAAACATTCATGGCTATGATTTATCATTCACGCTTTCCAATTTCAATCAATTGAATTGCACCAACTGCATTGCACTAAACGGCACCCAATACAATGTACAATCATTTAACAAGCCATATGGCGTTGACATTAAGGCAAATCAAGACATAATGTCCTTGCGATTATTTGACTTTATTGATAGCCATCCCGGTTTTAACAATGAAAATAACCAAAAAATCACGCAACTCATTGAGCACCCAAAGTACACTTTACTCATAACGTATCTTGAGGCGGGTGGTGATATAAAAAATGGAAAAAAAATAACGAATAACTATAGTATCAAAGTACTTTTGAAAATAAAATAGCTGTTTTTTTAGCCCAGATAGGACTGAAAATCCTTTGCTAAAAAAGTTTTTGTTTTTCTTGCTCCAAAAGAGCGACCAACGGAAGCTCCTTTTGGAGGGTAGAAAAACTAACTTTTTTAGCAAAGATTGTAAGGGATAGCTGGAAATAGCTCCTTATAAATTATACTTCACAGAGAAAATCAAATAGCGTGGCTGAACTGTGTACTGAGAGGTTCTTGTAGCGAACTGCGAAAAACTATCGTCGTTGAGTGAGGTAGTATTCAATAAATTCGTACCGCTGATTTTATACTCTAATTTGCTGTTCTTCTTTTGGTAAATCAAACTCGCATTCAAGAAATCATATTCATTATTCACCGTTTTGTCGTTATTGTAATAATGATAGAACTCATACTCGGCCACAAACGAGAAACTGTCTAAGAAATAGTAATCTAGCTTAGCAAAAGGACGATCAGTATAAAAGGTATTATTATTATAGTCATTGATTACTATATTGTAGCCTACTTCTAGATTGGGTAAGCTCTTGTAATTGGTAGAAGCTCTCAAAGTATAACTTTGAGTAAAACTCTCATTAGCGATAGTTACATTGTTCTGCTTGTTGTTGAATTTCGACCAATTCAAATTAGTATCAAAAGAAGCTTTGTAATTTTTCAAAAACGAACGTCCATAAGAGGCACGTCCCGAAATAGTCTCATCGGCAAAAGGAGAGTTAAAAGGCACTGACGTTTGATTCACTCCATCAAAAGTAGCGTCTGTTTTAATGGCATCTACCGTTTTGGTGTAATTTACAAACGCGGTAATGTTTTCCATATTGAACATATTGTATTTGAAATAACGCAGCGAATGTTGTTGCGCCGTAGCATTTTCTAATGCTCTGAAACCGCGTGTTAAACTGTTGTAGTTCGAAAAAACATACCCTTCTACCAATTTATTGATGTCGGTAAAGTTGTTGGTATACGAGAAGTTATAGGTCAAAGTCTCTGCTTTTTTGATTTGGTAAATCGCTACAAAATCAGGTAAGGCTCTGAAGAATTTCTGACTGAATTCAGTTCCTAATTGCGCATTGGTCATATTGTAACTGTGTAAACTTACTCCTGGTGTAAACGTAAATTTACCCGTAAGAATCTTATAATGCAAACCCAAAAAGACATCATTAAAACGATAATCCACATCGTTGGTATTCTCCGAAGCATTCAAATCGTTTACTGTGCCATTATCCAAAAGCTGAAAAATAGAGGAATTGAAATTTTGATACGAATATGTATTGCCTAAAGTCAAATTGATATTACTTTTGGGCGTCAACATATAGTAATAATCCAACTTAGCGTCGAGTTTGTTCGTTTTTACAAATCGGGTTTGGTTGATGTCGTTTCTATTTTGCCCTGGCTGATAACCACTTAAAGTAAAAGGTTGCGATTGCAAATTGGCATTGTAAAAAGGATCTTCCTCTTGGTATAAACTTTGCATTTCTACCGCAAAGACATTTTTTTCATTCAAGGTAAAATACGCACTTAAATTCTGATTTACCGATATAGGATCTTGCTTTTTTAGCGTGGCAATCGATTCCGTAGCCGAACTATTTTGCACGATTGACTCACGAAGTAACGAGGTGTTTTCATCTTGCTTGGACAACTTGGTCAATACATCATAATCCAATTGAAAACTTGTTGTAGGCTTATAAGTCGTACTCAATTTAAATAAACCTAAATTACTGGTTTGGTGCGCCGCTTCTTTTCGGTTTTCGGTAGAAGCTACTTCAGAGGAATTCGGCTTCAAGATATTATTTTGAGAAATGGTTTCTAAATCGGTAATCGAAGAAGAAACAATTCCGAATCCGCTAAAACTCCAAGCTTTATTTACATTGTACGAGAAATTGGTCGCACCAAACTTGGTATCAATTTCCTTAGCTCTATTATTTCTTGCCAAAGCAATCCCCAAATCATTAGAAGATACATTAAAACTAGAGCCACCTTTGGCCGACAATCCACGGAATCCACCGGTAAACTTAAAGTAATCCTGAATCGTCAAAGGCAATTCGCCTATGTTATTAAAATTTGAAATCAAATTCACACTGTACTTTGGACTGTAGTAAAACAATTTCGGATTAATCACATACCTGCTTTCTTTGTGCGCCACTCCAACACCCGCGTTGATATCTCCAAACCAAAAGTTCTTCTTCCCAGATTTCAATTTAATATTCATTCCAATATTATCTTGATTGTTTTCCACGCCTTTTAATATTGAATTTTCGTTGTAATTACGTAATACTTGAATCTTGTCAATCGCATCGGCAGGGATATTTTTTACTCCCAATTTGGTATCACCATCAAAAAAGTCTTTCCCTTCCACCATCAATTTGGTTACTTTTTTACCTTCTACTTCAATCTCTCCATCGGCATTGACTTCAACTCCTGGTAATTTTTTCAATACATCTTCTAGTTTTCGTTCGGTTCCGGATTTAAACGAATCGGCATTGTACACAATCGTGTCTCCTTTTATAGAAACCGGCATTTCGCGTACAATTTCTACCCCGTCCAATTCAATACCACCGGCATCCAAAGCAATGTTTTTGACTAAATTAGCAGTAGCCGTAGTCACTTCGACCTCTTTATTTTGCATCCCCAAAAAACTCACTTTGATTACATAAGTCGTATTGGGTTTCAAATTCAAACTGAATTTCCCTTTATCATTCGTTATGGCATAGGCATCCATCGCTTTGGTGGTTTTATTCACCGCCATTACGTTCGCCATTTCAAGTCCTGCGTTTTTAGTGTCGGTAATCAAACCATCGAGTTTAATGGTTTGTGCAAAAGATACAGTAGTAAATAGAAAAAAGGCAATTCCAAGCAATGCTTTCATACAATGGTTATTGAATGTGTTAGTTATAGTACTATTTTGGAGCAGCAACAAGGGGCATTTTGAGCCAGCAAAGTCCCGTCGTCCGCTATATCTTTGCCTTTTGTAAAGAAAAAAGGCAAAGGATGCCGCTCCCACCGGGGCTAGAAGGCGGCATTATTTTGTTTTTGTTATTATCTTTAAACTGACAAAAAGAAGTATTAACCTCCTACTCTCATTCTAAATCCGCCATTATTTCCGCCTCTTCCACGATTCATCTCACGGAATTCCTCCATTTTTTTGATTACCGTTTCGTCAAAATCTTTTTGATTGATTACTTTACCATTAGTGGCTGGTTTTATAGCTGCTTTCTCTTTTGGATTCAAAACCACTTTAGAACATAAAATCACGGTTTTACCATCGTTAACTTCCAATATCAAACCAGGCAATCCCCAATAACCCTCTGGACCTTGGCTTACTGGAATTTCTGGAGTGTACCAGGCCGTAATAGTAACTTCTTTGGGGATATCTAACTCATCCATAAAACTGGTTTTCTTAGGTTCACCCGCTTTCTCAGTAGTCTCTTTTTTAGTCTCGTCTTTTTTCTCGTCTCTTGGTCTAAAATTTCTAAAATCGGTTTTACTAACCGGACGAACAGCTGTCGCTTTGTAGCAATTGTAACCGCCAATTACTCTCGTTTCACCTTCCATTTTCCATTTTAAGTTGGTCAGCGTATCTTTAACCAAGAACTCTTTTCCCATAAATTCTTTGTCCACTGTATAGCTTTTGTCTTTTACATTTTTGTAATACGTACCACCGCCTCCAGTCATAGAAGCCATCATTCGCATTCCGCCGCCGCCATCTTGTCCGGGAGCCTCTAATTTCTCTTCTTCTTTATAAATAGACGCCGATTTATCAAAATTGAGAATGAACGTTTTCTCAAACATTTTCTTCATTCGGTCCTCAATATTTTTCATCATTTCGGGCGTAATGTTTTTATTTCCTTCCATTCTGGTCTTAAAATCAGCGGTACTCGTTTTAGATTCATACACTGCCATCCCTTGAAATTCCTGGGCTCTAAGCCCAATACTACTCAATACAAGCGCCGTCAAAAGCAAAATAATTTTATACATAGTTTCCAAATTTTTCAATAAGACGAGATTCAAATTCATTTGTTACAGCATTAGTTTATAAATAACTATAGACTTAAGAAAAATGAAAAGGTTTAATTGTAAATTAGCGAAATGA
>CAUPCW010000133.1:0-7277 GCA_963509895.1 uncultured Flavobacterium sp. | reverse complement strand
GGGGCAGGCGAAAACGCGGGCGTGGCTGTAGAGCACTTTTACTTTTTCTCTTGGGAGCATTTCGGAGATGAGGATGACGCCTTCGCGGGTGGCTTTTAGCTCGGCGATGAGTTGTTCGGTTTCGGCGGCGATTTCGGGGGTGTCGGGTGCGCCTGCACACAATACGATTTGGCAATTGGCATTGAAATGTTGTGCCGCAGCGATGAGTTGCGAAATACCTTTTTGGCGCGTGATGCGACCCACAAACAGCACAAATGGAATGTTGGGGTCGATGCCTAATTCGGTCAACAGCGCATCATCAAAAGTAGGTTGGTAAAAATCAGGGTCGATGCCGTTATGAATTACGGTTACTTTTTCGGGCGCTACGCCATAGGCTTCGATGACATCGGTTTTCATTTGTTCGCTTACGGCAATCACACCATCGGCAGAGGCGTAGGCGTGTTGCTCTAACCAGCGCGATAGGAAATAACCGTTGCCGAGTTGCTCGACCTTCCAAGGACGGTGGGTTTCGAGACTGTGCGTGGTCAAAATGAGCGGTACTTGTAGCAGTTCGCGTGTAAATACGCCCGCCAAATGGGTGTACCAAGTGTGGCAGTGCACTATGTCGGCCTCGGGTGTGGCTTGTGCCATCTCGACATTTTTACTCAGGTTATGAAACATTTTGATGTGCGCATTGATAGGGGCTTCCATTTTGGTCAAGCTGGAGGTGATGCCTTGCACGTGCATATTTTGGGTGGTTTCGGATTGTGCGCCAAAACAGCGGACTTCTACTTGGGCGAGTTTGGCCAGTTCTTGGCTTAAAAAATCGATATGTACTCCCGCACCACCATAAATGTGCGGAGGAAATTCATTACTGTAAAGGGCTATTTTCATAAAACATTTTTAGAGAAGTAAAAAAGCTTTGTTTTTTGTCTTTATAAAACTATAAAATTTAAGCGAGAAAGTAGCCGCGAATTCGATGATAATTTGAAACGGAATCGACTTAATTTGTAGTATTTATGATTTTTTGTACCAATAATTATTTTTGCGGCAATTTGATGGCTCGGTACAGGTTAGAGGTAAAGTATTGAAAAGATAGTTTGTGTCTTGTTGTGAAATTGGTCTCGCAAAGGCGCAGAGGCGCAAAGAGTGGGATTGTGAAAATTCAATAGGAATGGACTTTAGCCCATTCTTTACAATGAGTTTAGTAATAGGCTTTAGCCAAAATAGTATTCAAGTTTCGGCTAAAGCCTTTGTATCTTTTATGATTATGTCATCCCGCTAAAGCGGGATGCAATTGATTTTAGTGCAATCTATTAACAAGCCTTATTTTGTTTGCTTGTAATGAATTAATGGAGTTTTTTTTAAAGGCTTTTTGGGGAATAAAAATATGAAATTGGTCTCGCAAAGGCGCAGAGTCGCAAAGAACAGGATTGTGAATAATTCAATAGGGACGGGCTTTAGCCCATTCTTTACAATGAGTTTAGTAATAGGCTTTAGCCAAAATAGTACCCTAGTTTCGGCTAAAGCCTTTGTATTTTTTATGATTATGTCATCCCGCTAAAGCGGGATGCAATTGATTATACTAAAAATCAATTAACAATGCTTGTTGTGTTTTTTTTGGATGCTTTTTTGGGAATAAAAAAAGCCGCTTCTTTTCAGAAACGGCTTGCATTGTAAAGGGTGCTTTATTTTTTATCCTCAATCACTATGGCAGGAATCTGCTTTTGTTGGATTAAGGCATTGAATTCGGGTACTTTGACCGTTGCGATTTCGTTCACTTTCGCTACGGCGGCATCAATTTTTTTAGCCAAATCGTCATACACTTCATAAGCGCCTTTGGTTGGTTTTGTGTCTCCTGAGGAAACATTCGAACCCAATCCCGCCATTTTATCGTTTAGCATAATAGGGTAGGCCAAAACGTCTTGTGGGGCTTTGGCTTTAGGTTGCATCAAAGTAGCTTCGAGTTCTTCTAAAGATTTGATGGTAGGCTCGGTCATTTTTTTCATTTCTTTCACCATAACCGAATCTTTCACGGCGCCAACATACCCATTGATTTGTCCTTTAATCTTGCGGATTTTGTTGATGGCCAAGTGTGCTTCGTTTACTTTTTTGTTTACTTTTTGGTGGAATTCGAATTGCTCTTTCAAGTCGGCATCGGTTCCTTCGGCTCTTGGGTCTTTTTTGATTTCAAAGGTTTGCTCACCGATGATTTTTTTGTCTTCGATAAAACGAACTTTGTACGTGCCCGGAAGTACTTTGGCACCCACGCCAGAACCGGCCCACATTACATTTGTTCCTTCTACTTCGGTAGCATTGGGATAACGCATATTCCAAACAAATACGTTCATTCCAGCTTTGTTGGGTACATAACCTGCTTTTTCTTTTTCCGTCTCTTGGTGGAATTCTTTGGCTACTTTTTGTGGTTCGCCTTTGGTGTTTTTAACCGAAGAATACTTGATGATACTTTCGTTTTTGTCGTTTAAGAATTCGAGTTCCAATTCTTTGGCTGCTTTCGTTTTTTGATAAAAACGAACGATTACTCCATTAGGAGCATTGGTTCCAGATGATTTGGTGTCGCTTTGACGACCTAGTGTTCTGTAGGCGGTTCTTGGTTGGTGTAGATATTTATCGCTAGTTACCTTTTTATCCATTATTTCGTGCAAAGGCGTAATGTCGTCCAAAATCCAGAAAGCACGTCCGTGTGTCGCTACAACCAAATCTTTATCGCGCTTGTGAATTTGTAAATCACGAATAGGTGTAAGGGGTAAATTTAAGTTTAGTTTTTCCCAAGAATCCCCATCGTTGAAGGAAATATAAATCCCTCTCTCGGTTCCAGCGTACAAAAGGCCTGGTTTGTTCGGGTCTTCGCGCAGTACTCTGCAATATTCATCAGCAGGAATTCCAGCGGTGATTTTCTTCCAAGTTTTTCCGTAATCTGTGGTTTTGAAAAGGTAAGGAGCACGGTCGCCATACATGTATTTGTTGGCAGCGACATAGGCTTTTCCTTTGGTATGTTCCGAAGTGTGAATGATACTTATCAAAGAAAACTCGGGTAACATTGAAGTCGGAATGTTGACTTTGTCCCAGCTTGCTCCATTGTTCTTAGAAACATGAATATAACCATCATCAGAGCCTGTCCAAAGCACCCCTTGTTCCGTTGGCGCTTCTGAAAAAGTAAAAATAGTAGCATAGACTTCGGCTCCTGTTTGGTCTTTGGTAATTGGACCTCCAGTGTCTCCAGTGGTTTTTGGGTCATTTCGGGTTAAGTCTGGGCTTATGGCAGTAAAGGAATGTCCTCCGTCTTCTGTAACTAATACATATTGTGAGGTCACATACATTCTTTTTGGACTATGCGGAGAAAAAACGATAGGGTAGGTCCATTGAAAACGGTGTTTTTTGGCTTTTGCTGGTGAACCAATGTTGGATTCTGGATAAGGTGAAATATCTTGTCCTTGTTTGGTTCTCGAATTGTATTTGCTTAATTGCCCATCATATTCTCCTCCATAAGTAAGGTCGGAATTAGTAGGATCGGCTTGAATGTATCCTGCTTCTCCACCTGCAACTGGAAACCAATCTTCTCTATCGATACTGGAACCAGTGGTTCTAGAAGGAATTCTAATAGAGGAATTGTCTTGTTGTGCACCATAAATGTTATACGGGAAATCATTGTCTAAGGATACGTGGTAAAATTGACTCGTTGGAATGTCAATATCCGAAAAATTGGCACCTCCGTTGAAGGTAATTTCTGCTCCACCATCATCTCCAATAATAAAGTTTTCTGGGTTTTTCGGATTAATCCACACATCGTGCGTATCGCCATGTTGAACAGGAATTTTTTTGAAGTTTTTACCTCCATCGGAAGATTTCCAAGCGTCTACATTCAACACAATCAAACCGTCTTCATTTTTTGGGTCGGCTTGCAAATTCATATAATACCAAGGGCGTTGCCATAAGTTTTTGTCTTCGTTGATGAGTGACCAATGTTCGCCTGCATCATCAGAACGGTACAGCCCACCTTTGTCGTTTTCTACCAAGGCATACAAACGGTTGGAGTTTACAGGTGAAACGGCGATTCCAATTTTGCCCAAAAGTCCTACTGGCATTCCAGGTTTGGTACTTAAGCTGGTCCAAGTGTCGCCACCATCAGTAGATTTGAAAAGACCAGATTCTGTTCCTCCAGAAGACATGGAATGTCCATTTCTGTAAGCTTCCCAAAGTGTCGCATAAATCACTCGTGGATTGTTCACGTCGATACGCACCACCATTCCGCCAGTTTTGTCATTTTTAGACAGCACTAGTTTCCAGTTTTTTCCACCATCGGTACTGCGGTAAATGCCGCGCTCTGGATTGGAATGAAACGGATTACCCATAGCGGCTACAAAAACAATATCGGGATTGCTAGGATGCACTTCGATGTTTCCGATAGCATCGGCTTTGTCGAGTCCAATTTTACTCCAGTTTTTACCGGCATTTACAGATTTGTACATACCGTCTCCAAAGGAGATATTAGAACGCATATCAGCTTCTCCCATCCCAACATACACCACATTTGGGTCTGAAGGTGCGACTGTAATTGCCCCCACAGAGGAAGAAGTAAAAGTGCTATCAGAAACAGGTAACCATTCGTTGCCACCATCGGTGGTTTTCCAAACACCACCACCAGTAGCCCCAAAGTAATACGTTAAAGGTTGATCAGCATGACCTGCAACCGCCAAAGAGCGACCTGCTCTAAACGGACCAATATTGCGCCATTTTAATCCATTGAAGTGAGCAGTGTTGCCAGAAGAAACGGCTGTTTTGTCCATTTTCTTAGCAGTATTTTGTGCTTCAATTGAAAGAGAGGGAAGTAAACAAAAGCTTAAAAGAAACACACTTAAGCGTAAGATTGTTTTTTGGTTTTCCATAAATTTATTTGATTTTAGAAAGTAATAGTCTCTAAAATTAAATATATTCTTTCTTTTATTGTGTTTTCTTTATGGATTTTTGAAATTTTGGCTCAACCACCCAATAATATCATTGTTCGTGCTACACACGCAACGAAACCCTAGCTGTTGGCAGTAGTTATTTTTCTTCTTTTTGGATTAGATTATCAATTTCTATTTTCAATTTCGGTAAGTGATTGATTAAGATTGACCAAATATTCTCGTCAGAAACATTATCATAAGCATGAATTACATGATTTCTGAGGCTAATGATTGCTTTTGCATTTGATATTTTCTTAAGAAAAGAATTATCTCGAGTAATTATTCGGTTGATTGCTTCACCAATAATTTCAAGATTTCTTTCAATAGCCCTCTTACGCATTAAGTTGTTTTGGTATTTGAAAAAATCTTTCTCTTCATTATTGAAGAATTCGTTTATTTCATCAATGGACATTTTTATATCAAACAACCATTTAAGAATCCTTTCATCCATAAATTAGTTCTTTTGAGTTGTCGATTGATTTAATTAAGATTGGATTTTTTAAAGTCTGTTCTTCAATTAAGTCAACTTCTCTACCAAATAAAGACTCTAGTTTTTCTTTGAAGTTTATGTAATTGTCAAAATATTTTGAAAGTTCAATTTGCTTAAATTTAACTAATAAATCAATATCGCTTTTTTCGTTAAAGCTGGAATTGAGGGATGAACCGAATAGATACATTTTTTCCACGTTGTATAGTACACAAAGGTTTTTTACGTTATCTATATTGTTGTCAATAATCCCCATATCACAAATTTAGACAAAAAATCTTTTTAAAATCGATTCGTCCAATAATTACTGTAAACTCCTCAATTAACGTGAGTTTATTATTGCTTAAATTGCACTTCGAATTTTTTAAATCGTCGATCCAAATCGTCTAGCAGTTGTTCTTTTACTTTAGACTCTTCAATAAAACTAAAACGGATGCTGTTGTACACGTATTCCTTGATGTCTTTGTAGCTTACTTGTGGGTATCTTTTGGCCAAAAGTACATATTGTTCGGTGAGATTGGTTCTTAAAATACCAGCATCGTCCGTACTAATTACGATGGGAACACCAAATTCTTTGTACAAACTAAACGGATGGCGGTTCTCTTTCACTTTCAGAATGAACTCGTTACTCGTCAAATTGATTTCGATAGCGATTTTGTTTTTCGCCATATAGCGCAATAACTCGTAGTTGTTTTTTTCGTAAGCCAAATCTACCCCGTGACCAATTCTGTTCGCGCCCGCAGTGTAGACAGCGGAGTTGATGTGCCAAGTTAGCTCTTCGGGTTGCACCAATCCTAGGGTCAATTCGCCCGCATGCATACTGTATTTTACTTTTGGAAATTTGGTATGACAGTATTTATAAAACAACATGTGCAATTCATAATCTTTCATTGCTGTAGCGCCATCTTCTGGCGAAACGATATTCACGCCATCGATTAGTGGACTGTTATCAGCAGAAATAAATGCAATCACCAAATTTTTAAACAAATCTACCGGCTCCATAAAGCGCAACACAAAATTTTGATAGCGCATGGTGAATTGAGCGTCATCAATTTTGAGGTCGTTATGCATTTTGGCAACAAAGTTTGTGTTGAAATCAGCAGCGTATTTTGCGGCCTCTCTTTTGTTGAAAGTAGCAAACAATTGGTCCAATGCTTTGAAAACCGCTTTTTCGTCTTTTTTGGCGACCAAGCTACGGAGTTCTTCGTTATAAGGAGTCAAATCCTCGGTATTCATATCACACGGAATCGTTGATAATTGCGTTTCGATATAACTGACTTGTTCTTTGATGGCGCGATTTTTTAGTTCCAAGAGTCCTTGTTCAAAAGTACCTTTTATAGTAGCTTCAAATTTTCCAAAGGATTCAAAAAACTGTTTATCAGAAGGGTAACTTATGCCGTTAAAGTCTTTGATAGACCATTTTTCGATAATTTTTTGTTGGTATAAGGGTAATGCTCCATTTCTCTGAATCATTTCAAAATTTTCCCAAATTCCATCAGTGCCGCGTTGGGGTTGTACTTCTAAAGTCTCTAAATTGAGGTAAAAATTGTTTTTAATGGCGTAGGCTATCAGCGGTTCAGCATAAACAGAGCCAGAGTAGTGGTGGTGCAAATCGCCTCCTTTGGGCATTTGAGAAAAGAAAGCCGTAAGTTGGGCTTCGTTATTTCGGATGTTTTCAAAATAAGACTCGTGAGATTGAGCATTTCCAAATGCAGTACTTAAAAGAAGTAAAAAGAGCGAAAATTTATTCATACTTTTTAGATTTAGTCGATTTGGGGTGCAAAAGTAGTTAAAAAAGCTCAGTTTTCAGCCGTATTCGTTAAAATACCAAGGATTTACTTTTG
>CAUPCW010000132.1:0-7317 GCA_963509895.1 uncultured Flavobacterium sp. | reverse complement strand
CTATGTCACTATGCCCCGAGAAGATTTTCCGGAAATTATCGAAAACAAAGTATATATCTCTTCTGTTTTTCCTGGAAATTCAGCTGAAGATGTTGAAAAACTGATTATAAAACCATTAGAAAAAGAATTCAAAAACATTACCGGTGTTGGCAAAATAACCTCAAGTTCTTTTCAAGATTACGGAATGATTATCGTTGAATTTGATGACAAAGTAGCCATTGAAACGGCGAAAACTAAAATCAAAGACAAAGTTGACGTGGTAAAAGCAGATACCGATTGGCCAAATTTGGACAATGGGAGTAAAGTGGAACCCAACGTTTTTGAATTAAATATTTCAGAGGAAGTGCCTATTTTAAATATTAATCTTCAAGGAAATTATACGACTCAACAATTAAAAAAATATGGAGAATTACTTCAAGATGATATTGAGGAAATTGCAGAGGTAAAAAAAGTTGATATCCTAGGAGTAGACGACAAAGAGGTAGAAATTGCAGTTGATATTTTCAAAATGACAGGTGCTCAAGTAAGTTTTGATGATATTCAAAATGCTGTCAAATATGAGAACATGACCTTGTCTGGCGGAAACTTAATTTCACAAGGATCCCGAAATAATATCAGAATCATTGGTGAGATTAAAGATCCTAAAGAACTTGAAAACATCATTGTTAAGCATAATGGTGGTGTTGTATATCTTAAAGACATTGCTGAAATTAATTTTAAAGAAAAAGAAAAAACAACTTATGCTCGTGAAAAAGGAAAAGAAGTGGTGATGTTGAATGTAAAAAAACGTTCGAATCAAAACATGATTTCTGCCATTGAGCAAGTTAAAGAAAAATTAGAAAAAGCCCAGGACTCTTATCTTCCCTCTAATTTAACTATTGAATTAACGAATGATCAGTCTTCACGAGTAGAACATCAGGTAGATGAACTATCAAATCATATTATTTTTGGGATAATATTGGTAATGATAGTATTGATGTTTACCATGGGATTGAGAAACTCACTTTTTGTTGGTGCGGCAATTCCACTTTCTATGCTAATGGCTTTTAGTATTTTATCTGCCTTTGGTTTAACCTTAAATACCATGGTGCTTTTTGGATTGGTTATGGGATTAGGAATGTTGGTAGACGACGGAATTGTGGTGGTCGACAATGTTTTTGCCAATATGAAAAAAGGGATGAACCGAATCGATGCTTCAAAAATTGGAATTGGAGAAATTGCTTGGCCAGTTATCTCCTCTACAGCAACTACATTGATGGCTTTTTTACCATTTGCGTTGTGGCCCGGAACTATGGGTAAATTCATGAAGTATTTCCCGATTACTCTTACTGTAACACTATCGGCTTCTTTATTTGTAGCAATGATTGTCAATGCCGCAATGACTGGGGGTTCTATGGATATTGAAGATAGAAATGTTTCTAAAAAATCGGCTAGGTTCTATTCTATATTATTTACAATCATTGCTGTACTATTTGTTGCTTTGGGGAATGTATATGACTCCAAATTGGCCAGAGCTGTCGGGCATCTTGCTATAATTTCGTTAGTATTAATGTGGTTGTATCGCATTAAACTTTTTCAATGGACGCAAGATTTCCAGCATAATTTTTTCCCTAAAATGGAAGAAAAATACAAAGCGTTCTTAGCCAAAATTTTGACTGGAAAACGTTCTTGGATTGCACTAGGAATCATCATAGGAATGTTATTCTTTTCTTTTATTTTACTGGGTATTTTCCCAAGAAAAGTATTGTTTTTTCCGGATAATATTCCTAACCAAGTGATTACTTATATTGAATATCCAGAAGGAACAGATATTAGTAAAACCAATAAAGCCACTTTATTTGTTGAGAAACAAGTAATTGAGATCTTAAAGAAATACGTCGACCCAAAAACCGATAAAAACTTCTTGGCAGAATCTATTGTTTCTCAAGTAGGAGTTGGAGCTGGGAATCCAAATGTAGATGCAGGTTCTGCTTCTGAAACACCTCATAAAGGAAAAGTGACGGTAAGTTTTTCTGAATTTAAATTTAGAAAAGGAATTAACACCGCCGAAATTTTGGAAGAAATTCGTTCTAAAGTAAAAGGAATTGCAGGAGCAACGGTTACCGTAGAAAAGGATGCTAATGGTCCTCCTGCGGGTTATCCAATAAGTGTACAATTAACTGGAATTGAATACTCTGAAATGTTAAAAGAAGCAGACAAAATGATTGCTTTTATCAACTCTAAAAACATTCCTGGAATTGAGCGATTAAGTGTAGATGTAAACAAAGAAAGCCCAGAACTAGAAGTTAAAGTAGACCGCGTAAATGCAGGGAGTTTAGGTGTTTCAACCGGACAATTAGGATACAACTTACGCCGTTCTGTTTATGGTCAAGAAATTTCTACTTTTAAGGAAGGAGATGATGATTACAACATAACGATGCGTATGCAAGATGATCAACGCAAAAGTGAAAATGTGTTGTTTAATCAAGCTTTAACATTTAGAAATCCTGCAACAGGACAAATGATGCAAGTGCCTATTTCTGCAGTTTCTGAAACTGAAAAAACAGTTACTTATAATCAGATTAAAAGGAAAAATCAGAAAAGAATAATGACTATTTATTCTAATGTACTTACTGGATATAATGGTGATGAAATTACCAAACAAATTGAATCTGAGTTAAAAAGTTATGTTTTACCAAAAACTATTACTTATTCCTTCTCAGGAGTTCAAGAAGAACAAGGTAAAAATCAAAGCTTCTTGATGTATGCTTTATTTCTTGCATTAGCAGGAATTGCATTAATTATTATCCTGCAATTTAATTCTGTTTCAAAATCTATGGTAATTCTTTTTACTGTTTTGTTAAGTTTTAGTGGTGTTTTCTACGGGTATGTCATCGCCAACATGGATTTTGTTATCTTAATGACCATGATGGGAATTATTTCTCTTTCAGGGATTGTGGTGAAAAACGGAATTGTGTTAATGGACTTTTTTGTATTGCTGTTGGATCAAAAAGTGGCCGATAAAAAAGTAAGCAGTCACGACGATTTAACATTGGAAGAAATCAAAGAGGTGATAATTGAAAGTGGTAAATCAAGACTTCGTCCTGTTTTATTGACAGCGTTGACAGCAGTATTGGGATTAATCCCATTAGCTATCGGACTAAATTTTGACTTCTTCACCCTGATTACCGACTTGAATCCCCACTTTTTCATAGGAGGAGATAATGTTATTTTCTGGGGACCTCTAGCATGGACCATCATTTTTGGTCTAACCTATGCAACGGTTTTAACACTAGTAATGGTTCCTGTAATGTTTTATTTAGTAAAAAGAACAAAATATTGGCTGCGAGATAAAAGAGCATTAGCGACAGCTAATGACTAATAGAATAACCATATTAAAGAGGTACATTTAATAAAAACTACCCTTAGTATGAGGAATAATCTATAAAAAAACGGGCTACTTTACTTAGTTGTAATGTAGTCCGTTTTTAGTTTAAAATCTTTACATCAAAGGACTTATAAGACCTGCGTCTCATTCATACAAGTAGAGCAATCACCATCTAATACCTATGCTAGCTTTTGAATGAATCAAAACTTATTTTTTGTAGTATTAAAACCAAAAAAGGCCGTCTAAATCAAATTTAGACGGCCTTTTTAAATTAACTAAAAAAAAGAAATTAATTTTTTACAGCGATTGCTTCTTGTTTCCAAGTTTTAACTGCAGCAATAGCATTATTTGAATAATCTACTTCGCTTAAGTTTACATCTTTCCAAAAAAACCATTTTCCTACTTTTGCTCCTTCTTTATAAAAACCAGATGCTTTTTTTGTCCCATCTTCATTATAAGAAACCCAGTATCCTTCTAATTTACCATTTTCAAAAAAGCCTTCTTGTTGTACTTGACCATTATCATAGAAATAAGTAGCTTTTACTTTTTTTCCAAAAGGCTCTAGAACTGGTTTAGATTCTTGCGCATATATCATTCCTGAGAATACTAATGCTAAGGCGATTAAATATCTTTTCATATCGTTAGTTTTTAATGATTTAAGTTTTACTTTATCAAAAGTATAAAATACTTTACATTAAAAAAACTTTTTGGTAACAATTTCGTAACATTGAATAAAAACTTAACATTGGAAAAGTAAAAAATAAAAAAAATCAGACATAAATGCCTGATTTTTAATGTTTTGATACCAAAGTAGTTAATTCAATAACGCATCTAATAATGTAGGTAATTCTGCAGAAGATGGTCTTGGCGCATCTGCTTTCACAATATTACCTTTGGGATCAACCAATATAAACCTTGGAATACCCGTAATCTTATACTCTTGAACAAACTTAGAATTCCAATCATTATCGGCAAAAACCTGAACACCGCCCAATTCTTTTTCTTTTACCATAGTTCTCCATTTTTCAACATCTTTTACTTTATCAATAGACATACTCAAGAATACGATATTTTTACCATGATATTTCTCTTCAGTCTTTTTCAAAAATGGAATTTCCTGACGACAAGGCCCACACCAAGTTGCCCAAACATCAATATAAACGTACTTTCCTCGAAAATCCTCTAGCTTCGTTTTTCCGCCTTTATAATTATCATAGTCAAAAGTTGGTGATACCCCACCATTCATTCTATTACTCTCCAGTATTTGTTGGTGGTATTGTTTTAAAGAGGCCAAAGTCATTTCAACGCTTTGCTTTTGTAACGCAACAAATTCAGGATCTAATTTTTTACCTTCTAGACTGGTCAAATCCATAGCTTTTTTCTCTTCGATACGTTTGGCAAAACTAGCTTCGTCTGCTGCCAACAAAGAATTGTAATCAAATTTAGATTCTGACATAGCATTTTGCGCCAAGAAATTATTCTCGACTGCTCCTACTCCTGTGTACACAATGGATTCATCAAATTGTTTGGCATCCATTTTCAATTTCAAGTTGAAAGTATTCTTCAAATACAATTGAGTGTATTCTTTGCCATCAAATAACATATAGAAGCCATTTTCAACTGTAGCACTTCCTTTGAAAAGCCCTTTTTTATCAACACCAATTTTTAAAAGTTCTTTCCCGTTGTTTCTATTCAAAATTCGAATCGTATCACTATTTCGATTTGCAATTTCGGCTTGAAGCGTAAATGCTTCTTTTTTTTGTGCCTGACTTCCGTGTATTCCAAAAGCCAAAAGAGCCACAATACATAGTTTTTTCATAAAATTGTTTTTTGAGTTAATGCTATTCAAACATAGGAGTAAAAAATAAGTAAAATGAAAAATTAACATATTTTTAAAAATGAAAAGGATGTTGCAAACTTTTGGCATTAATTTAATTTTTGTGTTTACTTTTGCAGTCTAAAATTTGGAACATGTATAGAAGTCATAATTGTGGCGAATTAAACGCCTCACATTGTAATCAAGAAGTAACTCTGGCGGGATGGGTTCAAAAATCTCGCGATAAAGGATTCATGAATTGGGTTGACCTTAGAGACCGTTACGGTATTACACAATTGATTTTTGACGAAAGTCGTACTGAAAAATCTGTTTTTGAATTAGCCAAAACTTTAGGAAGAGAATTTGTGATTCAGGTTAAAGGAACAGTAATTGAACGTGAAGCCAAAAACAAGAATATTCCAACAGGTGATATCGAAATTTTAGTAACCGAATTGATAATTTTAAATGCTGCTTTAACTCCTCCGTTTACTATTGAAGATGAAACGGATGGTGGCGAAGACATTCGCATGAAATACCGTTACTTGGATATCCGAAGAAATCCAGTAAAAAACAGCTTACTTTTCCGTCACAAAGTAGCAATGGAAGTTAGAAAATACCTTTCTGATTTGGATTTTTGTGAAGTAGAAACTCCATATCTGATCAAATCAACTCCAGAAGGCGCAAGAGATTTTGTAGTTCCTTCTCGAATGAATGAAGGACAATTTTATGCGTTGCCACAATCCCCACAAACCTTTAAACAATTATTGATGGTGGGCGGCATGGATAAATATTTTCAGATTGTAAAATGTTTCCGTGACGAAGATTTACGTGCCGACAGACAACCTGAGTTTACACAAATCGATTGTGAAATGGCATTTGTAGAACAAGAAGACATTTTGAATGTTTTTGAAGGGCTAACACGTCATTTACTAAAAGAATTAAAAGGTATCGAAGTTGACAAATTCCCAAGAATGACTTATGAACATGCTATGAAAACCTACGGAAACGACAAACCAGACATTCGTTTTGGGATGGAGTTTGGCGAATTGAATGCTTTTGCTCAACACAAAGAATTCTCGGTTTTCAATTCGGCAGAATTAGTTGTAGGTATTGCTGTTCCAGGTGCAGGCAATTATACTCGTAAAGAAATTGACGCATTGATTGACTGGGTAAAACGTCCACAAGTGGGTGCAAGCGGAATGGTCTATGTAAAATGTAACGAAGATGGCACTTACAAATCATCTGTAGATAAATTTTACGATCAAGACGATTTAACCAATTGGGCTAAAACTACTGGTGCCAAACCTGGAGACATGATTTTTGTATTGTCTGGACCTGCCGATAAAACAAGAGCACAATTAAGCGCTTTACGAATGGAATTAGCCACTCGTTTAGGCTTAAGAAATCCTTCTGAATTTGCACCATTATGGGTTGTTGATTTCCCATTATTAGAATTTGATGAAGAAAGCGGTCGCTACCACGCCATGCATCACCCGTTTACCTCTCCAAAACCTGAGGACATGCACTTACTAGAAACTGATCCAGGAAAAGTAAGAGCCAATGCTTATGATATGGTTTTGAACGGTAACGAAATTGGAGGAGGTTCTATTCGTATTCACGATAAAGCTACTCAACAATTAATGTTTAAATACTTAGGTTTCACAGAAGAAGAAGCCAAAGCACAATTCGGATTCTTAATGGATGCTTTTCAATTTGGAGCTCCACCTCATGGTGGATTAGCATTTGGTTTGGATCGATTAGTAGCTATTTTAGGAGGTCAAGAAACCATTCGTGATTTTATTGCTTTCCCAAAAAACAACTCAGGTCGTGATGTAATGATCGACGCTCCGTCTACAATTGATGATTCTCAATTAAACGAATTACACATTCAATTAAATTCAAAATAAACCCTGAATAGTCTGTATATCAATATTTTTGAAAAAAAAGTATGACACGTTTCATTTTTGTATTGTATTAAAGATTACATTTGTCGCATTATAAATTATTATTATTATTACAATGCGTACAGGTACAGTTAAATTTTTCAATGAATCTAAAGGTTACGGATTCATTACAGACGAAGAAACAGGAAAAGACATTTTTGTTCATGCATCAGGAATCAAAGCGGAAGAAT
>CAUPCW010000131.1:0-7427 GCA_963509895.1 uncultured Flavobacterium sp. | reverse complement strand
TTTTAGCCAGTTCCTGCGTGTCCAAAAAAATCTACAACGAGCTAGAAAATAAATTAGCCAATCTTCAAAAAGAACACGCCGATTTAACCAACGAAAATGGCGAATTGCAAAAAGCAAAAACACAATTAGAATCCGAAAAAGCAGGATTAACATCTGACTTAAATAAAACCAAATCTGATCTAGAAAAGTTAAAAGGCGATTATGCCGCTGCACAAAACAAGTACAAAGTACTCCAAGATTCGTATGCAGCACTAGAGAAAAACAGCGGAGAAGCTTTGCAAACCAACTTGAAAAAAAACCATGACCTTCTTGCTGAACTCGATGCGAAAAGTAAAGCCTTGGCTATAGAAAAAGAGCGTTTGAGCAAAAACGCTCAACGTTTGCAAGAACTTGAAGATTTGATTGCAGCCAAAGAAGCCGCTATGAAAAAACTAAAAGATACACTCTCCAAAGCCTTGAATGGTTTTGAAGGAAAAGGCTTGACCGTTGAGCAAAAAAACGGAAAAGTTTACGTTTCAATGGAAAACAAATTATTGTTCAATTCCGGTAGTTGGGCGGTAGGTTCCGAAGGAAAAAAAGCAGTGGTAGAGGTAGCCAAAGTATTGGGTGACAATCCAGATATTGCTGTTTTAATCGAAGGACATACAGATGATGACGGTTTCAAAGGCACAGGTCCAATCGTGGATAACTGGGATTTGTCTACCAAAAGAGCCACAGCTATCGTAGCTATTTTGAGCGAAAACAAAAAAGTAAACAAGCAAAACTTAACAGCAGCTGGTCGTAGCGAATATGCTCCATTACTAAGCAACGCCACCGCCGAAGGAAAAGCCAAAAACCGTAGAATCGAAATCATTCTGACGCCACGTTTGGACGAAATTTCAAAAATGTTAAACGAGTTCTAGAAAAAAGCTTTTTTTAAAGAATAGGTACAAAAGGCTCTCCGTTGTATTGGAGAGCCTTTTATATTAAACCCAGAATCCGCATTAGACTTCGTAGCGAAACTGAATTATTCAATAAAAGCAAGTGCTCACGGACTATTTTTGAATAAGGAATACTTTTGTATTTTGAATTTAAAAATGGGAGTAAGTTCTTGGTTTTGAAGAAGAATTTAGTTGGAGTAGATTTCTAATGCGGAATCTGGGTTAAAATTAACGAATGTCCAACTTTTATCGCAAAACTAATTTTTACCTTTGACTTTTTAGATTTTATAAATTTTCAGCATCAATGAAATATACCACTTTACCCAATACTGATATTCAAGTCAGTAAAATTTGTTTAGGCACGATGACTTTTGGTCAACAAAATACAGAAGCCGAAGGACACGCTCAAATGGACTATGCATTAGAACAAGGCGTTAACTTTTTTGATACTGCCGAGATGTATTCTGTACCAGCGCGTCAAGAAACCTATGGTAGCACCGAACGTGTTTTAGGAACTTGGTTCCAAAAAACAGGCAATAGAGACAAGGTAGTTTTGGCTTCAAAAATTGCGGGGCCAAATCCTAACTTTACCTATATGCGCGAAAAGAATGATTTTTCTCCAGCGAGTATTCAATATGCTTTAGACCAAAGTTTACTTCGTTTACAAACAGATTATATCGATTTGTACCAATTGCATTGGCCAGAACGTAAAACCAATTTTTTTGGACAACGCGGTTTTAAAGTGCAAGACGATGCTTGGGAAGACAACGTTCACGCGGTTTTAGAAACATTGAATGGTTTTATCCAACAAGGAAAAATAAAACATATCGGATTGTCGAATGAAACGCCGTGGGGAATCATGCGCTTTTTGGAAGAAAGTAAATACCATAATTTGCCAAGAATCAAAACGGTTCAAAATCCATATTCGTTATTGAATCGTTTATACGAAAATGGTTCGGCAGAGATTGGAATCAGAGAAAACGTGGGGCTTTTGGCCTATTCGCCAATGGCATTTGGGGTGTTGTCAGGTAAATTTTTAACTGGCGAATCACATCCTAACGCAAGAATCAATTTGTTTCCTCAATTTTCAAGATACAATAGCGAACAATCGGCTGCGGCTACACGTTTGTACCACGAAATTGCGCAGCAAAACGGATTGACGCTAACGGAATTGGCCTTGGCTTTTATTGAGCAACAACCTTTTGTAACTAGCACGATTATTGGCGCCACAACAATGGATCAATTAAAGGAAAACATCGATACAATCAATGTGACTTTAAGCGAAGAACTACTGCAAGCGATTGATGCCGTTCAAGCAAAAATTCCAGACCCAGCACCTTAAGAAACGAGTAGAATTAGAATAAAAAAAGCTGTAATCGTTGTTAATGATTACAGCTTTTTTTTTGACAGTTAAAAAATTGATCATAGAAAAGATTACTTTTTCAGTTCACTTCGCTCGGCTGAAGTTAAAAGGTATCAGGATTCTGTTAAGGCACACACACAAATATGACTTATCATGCTACTAGACACTTTGCGTAGCACAGTAGTTAAAATCGCAAATGATGAAATGGAAATAACCGCTTCAAGTTGCGAAGTGAGATTGTGAAATACTAATTGAAATTAACACTCGCGAAAAAGTGCTTGGTTTTGAAGAATATCTCAATTCGAGTAAATTGCTAATGTGGAATCAGGGTTAAATTATCAGTTCGCTTTCAATTTTTATTTTAAATATACAACCTCATCTTTTAGTAATCTCCCTATAAAATAAATTACTTAGGAAATACAAAACTGGCAACAGCTCTAATCCCAAAATCAGGTCGCATATTTGATGGCATTACTACTGGTATACGTGGCCCAACTGCCAATTGCACCTTTTGTTTTCCTAGTTGTGTAATACCCGATAGGGTTGGATTAAAGAAAACTGCGGTGGTATTGCCTTCCCAATTTTGGGTAATTTCTACATTTCCACCCAAACCAGCACCACTTTTCCAGTTATAAATCAAAAACGGTTGTATAAACATTTGATTAACATCACTCCGATCATTATTACCAGCAATAGACCAAATTTGATTCACTAATGTTCCATAGGTCCAACCATTATGTTGTTTTAAAACTATGGCAGTAGGTCCAACTCCTAATTTTTCGGTTCCTAGAAATTTTTCGGTTGCAGTTGGGACCAATAAAATAGGACCAACACCCCATGTTAATCCATTTTTAGCTACTGCTGGCGAAAATAAGGCACTAACCGTTGCATCGCTCAACCCACTTTCTTTTGTACCCGGAGCCACTATGTCGTGTTGGGTTATGATAGGCAAAACCATACGAGTAATCATATTGACTTTTGGACTTAAAGATATGGGAAGTACAGGTTGAAAATTTAATGTGTTCCTGGAACCATTAAATTCTCCAATTCCTACATCAGTATTGTTTTGAAAAGGCACACTAATAAGTGATGCAATAGGATTGGATAGTTTTTTAGCCAAATCTTCGCTACTTTCCTTTTGCCTGTCTTGTGCGTTTGCTATTCCAAGAACTAAAGAAAAAACAAAAAATAGTGACGGGTGTTTAAAATTTAAGTTTTTCATTTTTTTGAATTTTTACTTACTTGTTGATTTTTATAAATTGAGTGCAACTTAGATGAAATTGCACTCAATAACATATTAAAAAAAAATTAATGTAGTCTACAGTCAAAATTATTCATGTCCTTTTTTAATCACATCCATAATATTACTCATGTCAAATGAATTGGAACCTTGTACAGGTGGATTATCCAATAAAGTTTTGATATGCGCATTTATTTTTTCGCCCATTGGTGCCAATAGCCAGCTCTTTTTTTGCAATAAGTGTTGGCCTCCTTCTTTGTCATAAGATTCATTAGGGTCCATTCGAATGTTGAAAAACAATGGCGCTGTAAGCGGAACAACATTAGCATAATAATCTTCCTTTGTATTGAAGTGAATTTTCCATTGATCCATTCGTATAGCCATCAATTTTGCTTCGTAGTAATAAAAAACGTCGTGCCTTTTGGACTCTTTACTTTTTCCTGTCCAATAGTCTAAGTTATTAAGGCCATCAATATATTGCTTTTTCTCTTTCATCATATCGGCTGTAACATCTTTGACTCCTGCAATAGCAGCAAAAGTGGTGAACATATCCATATGTGTTTGAATTCCGTTCAAAGTAGTGCCTGGTTTAATGTGCCCTGGCCATCTTACCATACTTATGACTCTCATGCCACCTTCATAAGTTGACATTTTTTCTCCTCTAAATGGAGTTGTACCGCCATGTGGCCAGCTAGAATGTTCTGGTCCATTGTCTGTACTATACCAAACCACTGTATTCTCGGCTAATCCATTGGTGTCTAAAAAATCAAGTATTGCTTTGATATCTGCATCATGTTGTAGCATCCCACTACCGTGATAATCTTCTTCAGATGTGAGTTTTTCTGCAGCATAACGCCAATGGTCGTTTAACCTTGTATACAAATGCATACGGGAAGTGTTCAGCCATACAAAAAAAGGTTTTCCTTGTTTTTTAGAGCGTAACATAAAATCATATGCTTTTGGAGCTACTTCTAAACTATCAAACACTTTCATTCTTTCATTGGTAAGTGGCCCTTCATCCGTTATTTTTTGTTTACCTACTTTTCCAAATCTAGGATCAACAGTGGTGTCATCTGAACTTGTAGCAAAACTATGTAGTACATTTCTAGTTTCAAATTTTTTCTTGTAGGCTTCTGCTCCTCCGGGATATTCTTTTGCTCTTGCTTTAAAATCTCTTTGCTCTGCTTCTTCCTGTGTGTTTAAATGATATAAATTACCATAAAACTCATCAAATCCATGATTGGTTGGTAAATGGATATTTTGATCCCCTAAGTGGTTTTTTCCAAAATGACCTGTAGCATACCCTTGTTTTTTAAGCACTTCAGCTAATGAAGGGGAAGCAGGCTGTAAACCCAGCAAATCACCAGGCATACCAACCGTTGTCATACCACTACGAATCGGATATTGACCTGTAATAAAGGAAGCACGTCCCGCTGTGCAACTGGGTTGCGCATAATGATCTACGAACTTTACACCTTCATTTGCTATACGATCAATGCCAGGGGTTGTATATCCCATAACACCTAAACCATATGCACTTACATTATCCCAGCCAATGTCATCACCCCAAATCACCAAGATGTTAGGTTTGTCGGTGTTAAGTTTTGGACTTGAAATCACTTGCCCTTTTGGAGGGGTACTCGTTTGAGCCACACATACAAATGTAGCCGCTAAAAAAAATGTTGTTAATTTGTTTTTGTTCTTCATTTTTTTCTGGATTAATGATTATAAATTTTTTATAGGTTTATGATTTTTTGTTAATAAAATATTTGATAGTTAGGGCCTCTTTGTTTTTTGTACTTCTTTAATACACCTGAAACCTACATGATTTGTTCCAGTACGCCATTCCCCTTTACCGCGTGTTCCCATTATAAATCGTGAACAATATTGTTCGGTGCATAAAAAAGATCCACCTCGATGTACTTTTTTCATTATCCCCGGTTCTGTTGAATCGTTGGTTGTACTAGGCCCTTTTGGGTTACGAATTTCAACAGTAGATTTTTGGTAGTAATCTTCATCATACCAGTCAGAGCACCATTCCCAAACATTCCCAGTCATATCATATAAACCATATCCGTTTTTTGGATATTGCTTTATTGGTGCCAAGCCTTTAAAACCATCATTTCCTGTATCAATATTTGGGAATTCACCTTGAAAAGTATTTGCTATTTGCTGGCCATTTACAATAAACTCTTTTCCCCATTCGAATGGCTGACCACTTTTACCTCCTCTAGCGGCAAATTCCCATTCGGCTTCTGTAGGTAAACGCTTTCCAGCCCATTTTGCATAAGCCATAGCATCCTCCCAAGCAACATGGACTACTGGATAATTTTCTTTCCCTGCAATGGTGCTTTCTGCTCCCATAGGATGTTTCCAATTGGCATCTCTGATGTAAGACCACCATTGTAAATAATTATCTAAAGACACGTTTGTTAATGGGGGGTTAAAAACGACTGACCCTGCTACCAAATTTTCAGGTCGTGCTGTTGGAAATTCTTGAATAGTAGGCGCTACTTCAGCAATAGTTTTATAACCCGTAGCTTTTATAAATGCAGCAAATTCTGCGTTAGTAACTTCATGATCATCCATCCAAAACCCATCTACGTATACCTTATGAATGGGTAGGCAATCCGAGGTAATTCCCTTTTTTTGGCAAAGAGATTCGTTTGCAGTATTTGTACCCATTGAAAAATACCCACCTGGTATCCAAACCATATTTTTAGGAGGTATTCCTTTGGGTTTTGTTTTGTTCTCAATGGTAGGTTGAAATTCACTTATTCGCTCAGGTAGTGGACAAGATTGGACTTTAATTAACAATAGAGGCTTTTGTTCATCAATATCTTTAAAACAAATAAATAGTATAATTATCAAGGGCAATAACACCAAATAGAAGTGGCTTCGTTTATTTTTTTTTTTCATTCATTATTGTTGCTTTAAAAATTGAAAGTAACTTTAGTTTTTTGTAAAAAAAGAAAATCAAATTGGAGGTTTTATCAAGTGCTATTTCTGTTGTATAGCCCAATTAAAACGATGTAAATATCTATTTTTTAAGTAAATATAAATAAATTTAAACTGAATATAGTAAAGCAGTTTTTTTTTTACTCGTTTATAGAAGTAATCCTAAAATAATTATGAATGTGTTATGGGTATCAAGCCATCATTTTCCAAGCATTTAACTCAGAAAGTGCATTAGACTTCATAAAGAGACGGAATTGTTAAATACAAGAAAGGGCAAGCGGACTATTTTTGAAGATGAAATATTTTTATATTTTGAATTTAAAAATGGGAGTAAGTTCTTGGTTTTGAATATAAATTTAGTTGTAGTAGATTTCTAATGCGGATTATGGGTTAAAATTCAAATGGCAATTCTGTGGCCAAGGAATCAACCGGAATTTGTGTACTGTCTGGCACTCGCAATTTGATGAACGATTTGGCTTGACCGGTAATGAAGAAAGGTTTCGATTTGTAGATGGAATCCTCAGGCGCAAGTAGGCCTCGTCTATTCATTAAATTAGTCAGGTACAATTGCTGTTTTGCGGCATAGTCTTTCAGATTGCCTTCGTCATTGAATTGGTACATAAATTTGCGAGGACTTGGGATGATTCTCGCTAAGTACAAACATTCGTTCAAGTCTAATTCGGCAGGTGTTTTTTGGAAATAAAAACGGCTTGCCTCGCCAATTCCGTATACATCTGGGCCCCATTCGATGATATTAAAATATACTTCGAGCATGCGCTCTTTGCTTACCACTCGGTTGTTTTCTAGGATGTAAACCAATAAAATTTCTTCTAATTTTCTAGACAAGGTTTTTTCGCGGGTCAAGAATACATTTTTGACCAATTGCATACTGATGGTACTCGCACCACGAGCAAATTTTTTGGTTCGAATGTTTTTGATAATCGAT